>CAZFXB010000087.1:0-8491 GCA_964522835.1 uncultured Oscillospiraceae bacterium | reverse complement strand
CCTATGAGCTGGGTGTGGCCAGCGCCAAGATCTATGACTTCATCTGGGACACCTACTGCGACTGGTATATTGAGCTGACCAAGACCCGGCTCTACGCCGAGGATGAGGGCAGCAAGCTGGTGGCTCAGCATGTTCTGGTATACGTTCTCGATCAGTTCCTCCGGCTGCTGCATCCCTTCATGCCCTTTATCACCGAGGAAATCTGGCAGGCCATTCCCCACGAGGGTGAAAGCATTATGGTCTCCCAGTGGCCTGTGGCTTCTGACAGCCTGAACTTCCCCGCTGAGGAGCAGGCCATGGAGCGGATTATGGCTGCCATCCGTGCTGTCCGGAACCGCCGTGCAGAGATGAACGTGCCCCCCAGCAAGAAGTCTACTCTGTATGTCATCACCCCGGATACCGCTGTCTACGAGCAGGGCAAGGCTTTCATTATGAAGCTGGCCTACTCCGACAACCTGATCGTATCTCAGGATGCACCCCAGGGGGCAGAGGAAATGGTGTCCTGTGTCACCGCTGACTGCAAGCTCTATATGCCCATGGATCAGCTCATTGACTTCGAGAAGGAGCTTCAGCGTGTGGAGAAGGAGCTTCAGAAGAACATGAAGGCTCTGGAGGGCATTGAAAAGAAGCTCTCCAACCCGGGCTTCCTCAGCAAGGCTCCTGAGGCTGTTGTAAACGGCGAAAAGGAGAAGGCTGAAAAGCTCCGTGCTTTGGTTTCCCAGTTGGAGGAAAGCAAGCAGAAGCTTCAGAAATGATTTACGGGGCTGTCCCGGCATTTTGCCGGGACAGCCCGGATTTTAGGGTGATCGAAATGACCTATGAAGAAGTATTAAATGGCATCCACAGCCGCCGGGCATTCTCAACAGGAGGCCCCACTTTAGATCGAATTTGCCGCCTGATGGAGGCATTGGGAAACCCGCAGGAGAATTTTAAAACCGTCCATGTGGCCGGCACCAATGGTAAAGGCAGCTGCTGTGCCCTGGTGGATGGGGCCCTGCGGGAAAATGGCTATCAAACGGGCCTGTTTACCTCCCCATACCTGAAGGACTTCCGGGAACGGATTCGGCTGAACGGTGAAATGATCTCAAAGGAGATGCTCGTTTCCTGCTACGAAAGGGTGATGGAGGCAGAAAATCAGCTGGAGCGGCAGGGATTTGAGCCGGTCAATGAATTTGAACTGGTCACAGCCATCGGCTTTCTGGCTTTTTCTCAGTCAAATATGGACTATGTGGTGCTGGAGGTGGGCCTGGGCGGACGGACTGATCCCACCAATTTAGTAACAAAGCCTGCCGCCTGCGTGATTATGCCTGTTTCTCTGGATCATGTGGCTATTTTAGGCGACACCATTGAGAAAATAGCAGGGGAGAAGGCAGGAATTATCAAAGAAGGCTGCCCTGTGGTAACAGCGCTTCAGCCTCCAGAGGGCATGGCGGTCATTTCCCGGATCGCAGACGAAAAAAAAGCTCCTCTTTATCAGGCAGAGCCTGTAACAGATGGGGTACAGGAGAAAATCGGTTCCAGCTTTTCGGTGGGCAGCCAGCCCCTGTCCATCCGTCTCCTGGGTGTACACCAGATGGAAAACGCCGCCGCTGCATGGCAGGTTTGCGAGGTATTGGGGCTTGAGCCAAAGAAAACCGAAAAAGCCTTTGCAGAAACGGTCTGGCCGGGACGGCTTCAATATTTCCCGGGCTCTCCGGAATTTCTGGTGGATGCAGGACACAATCAGGCTGGCGTTTCGGCCCTTGTTCATACGCTGGACACCTTGTTTCCAGGGAAACACATGATCGCCATTATGGCTATGATGAAGGATAAGGACTATGAATTTTGTATTCCCGCCGTAGCAAAACGTGCTAAAACATTGATTGGAACCACAGTTGGGCTCCCCAGATCTCTTACGCCGACTGCTTTGGCCGAAGCAGCGGGGGGATTCTGCCCCAGCTTTGCCGTCCAATCCATACCGGAGGCCATTGCCATGGCAAGAAACCTGGCAGAAAAGGATGACCTCATCCTCATTTGCGGCTCTGTCTATGCCGCAGGTGAGGCACTTGGTGTGCTGGAGGGATAACATAAGAATAATTTCCGCAGGGACTGTGTTTCGACAGCAAGTACCCTGCGGATTTTTGTACAATGTAGTGGAAAAATAAGGATTGGAGCGATGAATTATGTACATCCGAAGCTTCCTCCAGGATAAACAAATGACCATCACCCTTTCTGGGGAAATTGACCACCATGAGGCCAAGCACGCCATGAAAACCATTACAGAAAAGATTGATTCCTATCTTCCACGGATCTGTATTTTGGATTTTCGGGATGTTACCTTTATGGATTCCTCCGGCATCGCCATTGTAATAGCCGGGGTTCGGCGTATGCGGGAGATTGGCGGTAAGCTGGTGCTGCAAAATGTGGGGTATCAGCCCATGAAGGTGTTCTCAGCTGCCGGAATTGAGCAGATCGCAGAGATTAAAGGAGGGGTGAAAAAATGAAACCGGATAATGAAATGACCATGCAGTTTCTGGCAAGAAGCTGCAACGAAGCCTTTGCCCGTGCCGTGGTAGGGGCCTTTGCGGCGCCCATGGATCCCACTATGGAGGAGCTGGGAGATCTGAAAACCGCTGTCAGCGAAGCTGTAACCAACTGTATTGTTCACGCCTACCCGGAGGAGCCGGGGGTCATTGTACTCTCCTGCTTATCCTATCCGGACAGAAGTCTTGAAATCCAGGTAAAGGATCAGGGCATTGGAATCCCGGATGTGAAAGCAGCCAGAACACCCATGTATACCACCGGGGGCACAGAACGGAGCGGTATGGGCTTTACCATTATGGAAAAGTTTATGACATCCCTACAGGTGGATTCGGAGCCCGGCCAGGGCACCAGAGTGACTATGACCAGAAAGCTGCAAAAGGGTGTTTACACTTGAACGAGGCCCTGTTGGAACGTGCAAGAAAAGGGGACAGAGAAGCCAAGGAACAGATGGTGGAGGAAAATGCGGGCCTGATTTGGAGCATCGTTCGCAGGTTTTACGGCAGAGGGGTGGAACCGGACGATCTGTACCAGCTGGGATGCCTGGGATTTTTGAAAGCAATCGAGGGCTTTGATGCAGAGTTTGGAACCCAGTTCTCTACCTACGCAGTTCCGAAAATTGCAGGGGAAATCCGACGTTTTCTACGGGATGACGGCACTATTAAGGTCAGCCGCACCATCAAGGAGCAGGCCCAGACCATAAGGAACATCCGTGGCAAATTAACCTTGGAGCTGGGCCGTGATCCTACTGTGTCAGAGGTATCAGATGCCATGGGAATCACAGCAGAAGAAATTGCAGTGATTGAAACCGCCATGCTCCCAGCCGATTCCCTCCAGCGCCCCACCGGAGAAGACGGCTGCAGCCTGGAACAGTTGCTCCCGGGGGATGGTATCGAAGAAAAGATTATTGAGGATCTGTCTCTACGGGATGCCATCTCCAAGCTGGAGCCACGACAACGTGCCGTTATTGATATGCGGTACTATCGAGGTATGACGCAGGATAAAACTGCAAAAATCCTGGGGGTCAGTCAGGTGCAGGTCTCCCGAATTGAACGAAAAAGTCTGGCCCTGTTAAGAGAATTATTGTTGTAAGGAAGTGTCCTGTCTCATGGAGGCAGGACACTTTTGTACCGTTTTTGGTACTTATCTCGTGGTATACTGTCATCAAGATAAGCGAAAGGGGCATTTACCATGTATGAATTTCGGAATGTAAGAGGCCATGTAGAGGTTTACGACAGAAACGGACAGTTTATGTTCTCTGCAGACAATGAGCGGGAGGCACGGGAAGAGCTGGAGGAGGACTAATTTCCCTTTTCAATTCTCCGTTTTTATGATAAAATAGTCCTTACTACGGAGGTGAGGGCTTGCAGAATTACAGAGCACTGATTCAATATGACGGAACCCGGTATTCCGGTTGGCAGAAGCAGGGAAACACAGCCGCTACCATTCAGGGACGGCTGGAGAAAGCCATTTCCGGCCTGCTGGAGGAGGAAATTGAGCTTCATGGCTCCGGACGAACCGATGCGGGGGTTCATGCAGTGGGCCAGGTGGCCAATTTTAAAACTGCAAAGCCTCTGGCCTTACCCCAATTCATCGGTCAGCTTAATGAGATACTACCCGATGACATTGCAGTTCTGGAGATAGTCCCGGCAGAGCCCAGATTTCATGCCCGGCTCACTGCAAAGGAAAAAGTCTATCGATATTCCATACGAAATTCTCACTGCGCAGATGTATTCCGCAGAAGGTTTGAATACAAGCTGCCGGAGCCCCTTGATGTAGAAAAAATGCAGAAGGCAGCAGAGCTTTTGGTGGGCACCCATGATTTTCGTGGCTTCTCCACGGGACGCACAAAAAAATCCACAGTCAGAACCATATATTCTATTGATATCACATCATCGGACGGGCGTGTAGACATTTTATTTACGGGAGACGGCTTTCTTTACAACATGGTTCGGATCTTGACCGGAACCCTGATTGAAATTGGCATGGGAACCCGTGAAATTGACAGTATTCATGTTGTTTTTGATACAAAGGACAGAACCAGGGCTGGCTTTACCGCCCCGGCCCAGGGGCTTAGTCTCATGGAAGTGAGGTACTAAATGAATATTCAGATTTTTGGCACAGCGAAATCTGCCGACACCCGTAAGGCAGAACGGTATTTTAAAGAACGCCGCATCAAGTTTCAATCAGTTGACCTGAAAAAATACGGTCTCAGCGGCGGTGAATTTGACAGTGTGCTCCGTGCTGTAGGGGGCATTGATAATCTCATTGATTGGGACAGCAAAAGTCCTGATCTTGACCTGATTCGCTACATGGCAAACACCGCTGACAAGGAGGATAAGGTCTACGACAACCAGATGCTGATTCGTCAGCCCGTGGTTCGAAATGGGAAAAAGGCCACAGTGGGCTACTGTCCCGAAATCTGGAGCACATGGGAATAAATAAACTAGGAAAGATGGAAAATAGGAGGAGTTTATTATGTCTGATACAATTTTAACGGAAAAAGTGGGCCATGTTACAGTGGTTTATCTGAACCGCCCCGAAACCCTGAACTGCTTTAACAATGAACTGCTGGAGACCCTGCGGGATACGCTGGTCTCTCTGGATAACGACCCGGAGGTTCGCTGTGTGGTCATCACCGGCTCCGGCCGGGGCTTCTGTGCAGGAGGCGATCTGGGGGTTCTCATGGCCTGCGACAGCCAGGAGAAAAGTGATGAAAATATGCGGGTAGCCAATGAGGCTACTTTGGCTCTATTCAATATGAAAACCCCCACCATTGCCATGGTGAACGGAGCCGCTGCCGGGGCAGGCTTTAATCTGGCTCTGGCCTGCGATTTGATTTTTGCCTCTGAAAAAACAAAATTCATTCAGTCCTTTGTGAATGTGGGCATTGCCTCCGACTGCGGCGGCCATTACCTGCTGGAAAAGGCTGTGGGCCGTCACTTGGCCAAGGAGCTTATGTTCACCGCCCGTCCTGTCTCTGCCCAGGAGGGCAAGGCGCTGGGTTTTGTAAACCGGGTGTGCGCTCCCGATACCCTGCGGGATGAAACCCTGGCCTTTGCCGAAACCATTGCCAAAAAAGCACCTCTGGCTCTGTCTGCCTCTAAGGTGCTGCTGAATCGGGCAGAGGAGATGAGCCTTGCAGAGGTTTTGGAGGCCGAAAAGCAGCAGCAGGGGCCCCTGCTCCTGAGCCACGACTGCAAGGAGGGCATTGCAGCCTTCCGGGAAAAACGAGAGGCGGTATTTACCGGTGCTTAAAATTACTGGACTGAGGCTTCGCCCCGGCGAACCGGAGTCAGCTCTTACGAAAAAAGCCCAAAAAGAGCTGGGAAACAAAGAGATTAAGGGCTTTATCGTGCTAAAAAAATCTGTGGACTCCCGCAAAAAAGATGATATCGCCCTGGTTTATACCATTGCGGTAAAGGTACCCAATGAGCAGCAGGTGCTGAAAAAATGCCGGAGCAAAAAGGTATCCATGTATATGGAGAAAATCTATGAATTCCCTGTGCAGCATCTGCGGCTGGGGAAACGGCCTGTCATTGTGGGGACTGGCCCGGCAGGGCTGTTCTGCGGGCTGATGCTTTCCCGGGCGGGGGCTCGGCCCATTCTCCTGGAGCGTGGCTATGATGTGGATCGTCGAACCGAGGATGTGGAGCGATTCTGGGCCACGGGCCAGCTTGCCCCCGACTCCAATGTTCAGTTTGGCGAGGGCGGAGCAGGCACCTTCTCCGACGGTAAGCTGAATACAGGGGTCAATGATCCCAGACTCAAGTTTATTTTGCAGGAATTCGTAAACTACGGTGCCCCCAGAGAAATTCTTTACGATGCCGCCCCCCACGTGGGCACGGATTATCTGAAAACCGTGGTGAAGAATATGCGGCAGGCTATGATCGAACTGGGAGCGGAATTCCGGTTCGGCCATCAGATGACAGATTTGCTTCAGGAAAATGGCCGCATCGTTGGCGTGATGGTTCAGGGGGAAGGGAAGACCTACACCCTGGAAACAGATCACCTTGTTTTGGCTGTGGGACACAGTGCCCGTGATACCTTCGAGATGCTCTACGAATCTGGTGTTCCCATGGAGCAGAAGCAGTTTGCCATGGGCGTGCGTATGGAGCACCTTCAGAAAGCTGTGACCATCAGCCAGTACGGTGCCGAGATCGCCGGACTGCCTGCGGCCTCCTACAAGCTCTCCTGCCACCCGGAGACCGGCCATGGCGCCTATTCCTTCTGCGTCTGCCCCGGCGGCGTGGTGGTAGCTGCGGCCTCGGAAGAGGGTCGTGTCTGCACCAATGGCATGAGCTATCATGCCCGGAACGGCAAGAATATCAACGGAGCGCTGCTGGTTTCTATCGGGCCGGAGGACTTCGGTACAGATCATCCCCTGGGGGGCATGATGCTTCAGCGACAGTTGGAGGCAGCCTGCTTCCAAGCCGGAGGGGAGAACTATTTTGCCCCCTGTCAGCGAGTAGGGGATTTCCTCAATGGAATTCCCTCCACTGGGCCGGGTAAGGTGGAGCCCAGCTATCGGCCCGGCGTAACCTGGACCGATCTGCACCAGTGCTTACCCAGGGTAATTACCGATACTTTGGAACTGGCAATACCCGAGCTGGGCCGCAAGCTCCGTGGGTTCGATGACCCGGACGCACTTATGACTGCCATTGAGGCCCGCTCCTCCAGCCCTGTAAAGCTGCCACGGGATCCTTCCACAGGACAGAGCCGGATTTCCGGCCTGTATCCCTGCGGCGAGGGAGCCGGCTATGCCGGCGGAATCATGTCGGCTGCCGCAGACGGCATCCGTGTGGCGGAATGGGTTTCCGGTCAAATTTAATTTATAGGGAAATCGCAGGTTTTGTCGAAACTTGCGATTTCTTTTTCTTTCCAAGCCGCCGTTCATCTGGTTTAATAGAAGCAGAAAGGACGTGACATTATGAAAAACACCATCATTCGACAGGAAAGCCACAACCATGCAGGTTTCTCTATGGGGTATACCTTATTCCTGACCGGAAACACTTACGGCATCAGTGTGAAAAACCAGCGCAGCGGCGAATCGTCTACCATTGGAGATATTTCTACCAACAAGGTTCTATCTGAACAGCTGTTCGATCTGGTTCTGGGTGGATTTGTCACGCCCATCACGTTGAAGGATGTGGCCGAGGATTTCGTGGCAGCACATTAAGGGTTGCTTTTTTCCCTTTCAGCCTGTAAAATACCGGGGAAGGGAAGTGACAATTTGGAAATTATCTATGAGGACAAGCGAATTCTGGTTGCAGTAAAGCCTGCTGGAGTTCTTTCTACCGATGAACCGGGAGGAATGCCGGAACTGCTGCGCCGTGCATTGGGCGACGAAAAGGCCTGTGTCCGTACCGTCCATCGGCTGGATCAGACAGTCAGCGGCCTGATGGTATTTGCCCGTTCCAGAGAAGCTTCCAGAATTATTTCCCGGCAAATGATGGAACACCAGTTTCAAAAGGAGTATCTGGCGGTGGTGCATGGACAGCCCCAAACCTGTCAGGGCCGATTTACGGATCTGCTTTTGCGCCGGAAAGAGGAACGAAAAACTTATGTGGTACCTCAGCCTGAAAAAGGCACGCAGGAGGCCATTTTGGACTACGAGGTGATAGCGGTCAAGGATGGCCTTTCCCTTGTAAGAATTCGGCTGCTTACTGGAAGAACGCACCAAATTCGTGTTCAATTCTCCTCCCGTGGGCTTCCCCTGGTAGGAGATCGGAAGTATGGTATCGAAGATATGTCCCCTCAAATCGCACTTTGGTCTAACCGGCTCTCCTTTTTTCACCCGGAAACCGGAGAAAAAATGAACTTCCAAAAGGCACCCCCCTGTACTTCTCCCTGGACTAATTTTTCTGTGGTTGACAAATGAGGAAAAATCCTGTAACATATTAGGGTCAATGAAACGGAGAGTTGTCCGAGTGGTCGAAGGTGCAGCACTCGAAATGCTGTGTGGGGCAAC
>CAZFXB010000086.1:4613-8606 GCA_964522835.1 uncultured Oscillospiraceae bacterium | reverse complement strand
TTCATGGACTTTCCCCCGGATAAATGGTATCATCTCAGACAGAAAAGGAGGGGGACAAGTGGAAATTCAGAACGTGACGGTGCGATTTGATGAAAAACTGGTGCTGGATCAGTTTTCACTCACGATTCCGAAATCCGGGGTGCTGTGTCTCTTTGGCCCCTCCGGCTGCGGCAAAACCACCCTGCTTCGGGTGATTTCCGGACTTCAAGCACCGGAGGCGGGACAATTATCCTGCCGCCCCAGCGTTTCGGCTGTGTTTCAGGAGGATCGGCTGCTGCCATGGCTCAGCATTCAAAAAAATATCATCGCTGCTGCGGGGGTATCCCGGGAGACGGCAGACCTGTGGCTTCAGCGGGTGGGGCTGGGCGCAGAGAAAAAACAGCTGCCTGCCAATCTCAGTGGTGGAATGCAGCGCCGGGTGGCAGTGGCCAGAGCATTGGCTGCGAAAAGTGACATTCTCCTGCTGGACGAGCCCTTTAACGGGGTGGATGAGGAGACGAAGAAGCTGCTGTACCCCCTGATTCTGGAGGCGGCAGAGAACAAACCGGTGATTCTGGTGACCCATCACCGGCAGGAGGCCCAGGCACTGGGTGCAGAAATCCTGGAGTTCACTGGGCCACCGCTGAAATTAAAAACGCTTCCTTAACCTGCCCAAGCGGGAAAAGGAAGCGTTTTTTGTAGATTTGGAAGGATGCGGCTTACAGCTGGTCGGCCATTTCGTAAATCATAGATTCTGTTTTCTCCCAGCCAAGGCAGGGGTCGGTGATGGATTTGCCATAAACCCCTTCGCCCACCTTCTGGCTGCCGTCTACCAGGTAGCTTTCTACCATAAAGCCCTTGACCATGCTGCGGATCTCTTTGGAATGGCGGCAGCAGTGGAGCACCTCATTGACGATCCGCACCTGCTGGAGATATTTCTTTCCGGAGTTGGAGTGATTGGCATCTACGATAACCCCCATATTCTGAAGGCTTTTAGCAGAGTAGCTGTCATAGAGCCCCATCAGATCCTCGTAGTGGTAGTTGGGACAGGTGCGGCCGGTGTTGTCCACATAACCCCGGAGAATGGCGTGGGCCAGAGGGTTGCCGTGGGTTTCCACCTCCCAGCCGCAGTAGGAAATGGTGTGAGGATGCTGGGCGGCGGTGATGGAGTTGAGCATGACGGAAAGATCGCCGGAGGTGGGGTTCTTCATGCCCACAGGGACAGCCAGGCCGCTGGCTACCAGTCGATGCTGCTGGTTCTCCACAGAACGGGCCCCTACGGCCACATAGGACAGCACATCTGCAAGATAGCCGTCGTTGCCGGGGTAGAGCATTTCATCGGCGCATGTGAAGCCGGTCTCGTTAACGGCCTTTACATGGAGCTCTCTCAGGGACATAAGCCCCTTTACCATATCCGGATCTTCCAGGGGATCCGGCTGAGAGGCAATGCCCTTGTAGCCCTCGCCGGTGGTTCGGGGTTTGTTGGTGTAGATGCGGGGAACGATCAAAATTTTATCCTTCACCTTTTCCTGGACGGGAACCAGACGGTGGATATATTCAAGAACGGCATCCTGGCGGTCAGCGGAGCAGGGGCCGATGATGAGCAGCATCCGGTCATCCTCACCGGAGAAGATTCGGGCAATTTCCATGTCACGGTTTGCCTTGGCGGCTTTGCCCTGGTCGGACAGGGGAATCAGGGACTGAACTTCCTCCACAGAGGGGAGCTTTCGAAGAAATGTCATGTTGGTCAGGGTGTTCATAGGGGTCATGCCTTTCTGTTTTGAAATCTTGGGCCTATTATAGCACAGATAATTTCGCAATGCAATGCGTTTAATCGCTAAAGTGACTCGCTTATGTACAGAAGTTTTTGTAGAACCTGCGCCAGCTGGGCACGGGAAACCAGGGCCTGTGGCTGGAGCTTATCTGTCGGGGTAAGGAACGCTTCGGCCAGGAACCAGCCCCAGGCATTGCGGTGTTCCCCGGGGATCTGGCTCAGGTCGGCATACTGTCCCAGACCCACCAGCTCCATCACATTGCCCCGCTGCACCTTTGTGTAGTAGGTGTAGAGCGCTGTAACCAGCTCCTCCCGGTGAAGCAGTGCAGAGGGGGACATATTGCCCTGATCCGGAGTGAGAATTCCCTGATCCATAGCCCAGGACAGGGCCGGGAGCAGACTGCTGTTGGGAGATACATCCCCGAAGGTGGCATTTTGCACCGAAGGAGACCCTGCCAGACGATACAGGGTGGCAGCCAGGGCACCACGGGTGGCCCCCTGGGCAGGGGCAAAGAGGGTGTCCGAGATGCCGTTCATAATGCCCTTGTCATAGACCAGGCTTACGGCCTCCTTTACCTCCGGACTGGCAGAGGCCATATCGAGAAAACGGTCTGCGGAGCAGATGCCCAACAGCTCACGCTGGAGCCAGCGGCCAAAGGCAGAGGCAAACAGAACCTGTCCCTTTGCGTTCAAGTGCCAGCGATCTGTGGATGTCAGGCTGTACTGGGTGCGGAAGGATTCCTGATTCATGTATATGCCGTTTTCTGATGCGTTGGAGGCATCATAGAGCAGAAGCCCACGGGTCTGGCAGAGCCGGGCAATGGCAGCAACGTAGTCATCGGTGTCCAGCCCAAGGCTGTTTTTGGCTCCGGTACTGATCCAGGGGGTGAAGCAGATGATGGTGGCATCGGGCCAGGCGGTCTCAAAAGCGTCCAGCATCAGATTCATAGCACCCAGCATGGTGGTTTTCTCCCGGGATGAAACATCTCCAATGGGGATATTGTGGGACCAGTCGTTGGAGCCTCCCTGTAGGATCACAAGGTCATAGTCCTGATCCATGGCGTAGCTGTATCGATCCACCATGGGATATCGACCGTTTTCGCCGCCGGCAAAGCTGGATCCGCTGATGGCATAGTCGTAGAGGGTCATGCCAAAGGCTTCGCAGACCTGATAGGGCCAACCCTCCTCCAGCTGGAGCTTGTGGTGGGCACTGTAGCTGTCACCCAGCAGCAGCAAACGCTTGTCTGCCAGTCCATTGGGATCAGAGCGGCTGCTGTCTATGGACAAAGCCGGGGCGGCAAGAAATAGAAAAAGAAAAAGGATCAGCAGGATCCTGGCAATTCGTCTCATGTTTTTTCTCCTCGGATGGGTTAAAGAACAGTATAACAAAAAAATATGTCGAAAGTATGAAATTCCCCACAGCAATTTGGGTGCTGTGGGGAAATAATCAATCGTTACATCAGGGCTGCGCCGGGGATTGGCGATGACAGGGACACGGCCTGCTCACGCTCATGGATCTCCAGCTGTTCCTGTAGCCACTGGGCAATGGTAGGCAGGAAATACTGCTGACCGGAGGCATTTAAATGCCAGGGGTCGGAGGAGGTGAGGAAATACTTGCTGCGGAAGCTCTCCTGATCTGCAAAAACATGGCTGATCCAGGGGAGATAAGCCTGGAAGCAGGGGATATCCCGCTTGCTGCAAACATCCACCATGACACGGCTGTAGTCATCGGTGGTTTCGCCACGGAAATTCCGGACGCCCTTGGTGACCCAGGGGGTCATAAATACGATCAGCGCATGGGGATAAGCCTCCTGAAGGTTATCAATGGTGGTGTTGATGGCGCCGATGAAGGTGCGGGTATTCCGGCTGTCCTCCTCGTCCCAAAGGGGAATCTCACAGTACCAGTCGTTGGAGCCGCCGTTGACAAAGATAATGTCAAAGTCACCCTCGGGGAGGGGGCGGTAGCAGATGGGGGTAAAAGAGCCGCCCTTACCGTAGAAGGGGAAGAAGCCCTGGGCCATGGTGGCACCATGGATGGACCAGCAGGTTATGTCCATGTCGTATTCCGTTTCCAGCATGGCACACCAGCTTTGAGAGAAATCCTCCAGACCGTAGCCCATGGTGTAGCTGTCGCCGTAGAACAAAATAGATTTTCCCGCCAGCGAGGACAAATCCAGCGTCTCCTCCTGGGCCATGGTGGCACCATGGATGGACCAGCAGGTTATGTCCATGTCGTATTC
>CAZFXB010000086.1:0-4513 GCA_964522835.1 uncultured Oscillospiraceae bacterium | reverse complement strand
GCCGTAGAACAAAATAGATTTTCCCGCCAGCGAGGACAAATCCAGCGTCTCCTCCGGCTCAAAATCCGGGGGAGCAGGCAGGAAGGAGGGGATGGGGAACAGCTCGCTAAACTCCGGGTTGTCGGCACTGGGCAGATCCCAGGCGAAAACCGTTAAAGAGGAGCCCAGGAGACAGAGTACCAAAATGATTGCGGTAAGCTTCCGCATGATTTGTTTCATAGTATCGATCCTTCAATTATTCTATCCTTGAGAGTATACGAAAGAAATATGAACAAAGTGTGAAGGAATATAAGAAATCCTGTAACATTGAAAAGAAAAAGAGCGAATGGAAAGGGGATGGAATAATGAGATTGGCAAGGCCCGGGTTTTGTGGTAAAATGGGCCGGATTGGAGATGATTTTTATGAAGATTACGCCGGAATCCTTTCGGGCATACGAAGAGAACAACCCCTTCATGGCCTATAACCACATTGAGATTTGCACCGCATCGCCCAAATGCAGCGTGGTGCAGGTGACCCTTCAGCCCGAATCCCGGAATCTCCATGGCAGAGCCCACGGGGGGCTGCTCTACGCCATGGCGGACTGTGTGGCGGGGGTGGCGGCTCGGGCAGATGGCGAGGACTTTGTGACCCAAAGTGCCCACATCAACTTTCTCAAAAATACGGACCAGGGAACCATCTATGCCAAGGCCACCGAGGTGAGCCGAGGCCGAACCCTGGCCGTATTTCAGATTGAGATCACCGATGACAGGGACAGGCTCCTGGCGGCGGGAACGGTGGACATGTTCCGGAGAAAGCCTTAATTCTGAGAAGGAATCACCGGAAAGATCACGGCGGCCTTGAACAGGTCTCCGTCCACGTTCAGCAGGAACTGGCCCCCCATGGATTCGGCAAGGCTTTTCGCAATGGAGAGCCCCAGACCGCTGCCCTCAGTGTGCCGGGATGCGTCTCCCCGGACAAACCGCTCCATGAGCTCATCGGCGGAAATATCCAGGGCTTCCCGGGAGACATTGCGGAAGGTGACAATGGCGTGGGTATCTGCCGTCAGGGTCACATAGATCCGGGTGCCGGGCATGGCGTATTTTACCGCATTGCCCAGAAGGTTGTCGAAGATTCGCCACAGCAGCCGACCATCGGCAGATACAGTGACCGGAGTCTCCGGCAGCTTCAGTACGGGGGTCAGATCGGCGTTTAAGAGCCGCTCGTTGTATTCGCCCAGGGCCTGACCCAGAATCACCCCCAGATCCATGGTCTCTGCATGGACGGTGATGTTGCCGGTGGATGCCTTGCTGGCCTCCACCAGATCCTCCACCAGCTTTTTCAGCCGGGCGCTCTGCCGGTCCAGCACTTCGAGATACTCCCCGGCGGCAGAGGAGCCGGCGGGCTCCTTTTTCAGCAGATCCACATAGCTGATGATGGAGGTGAGGGGGGTCTTAATATCGTGGGACACGTTGGTAATCAGCTCTGTTTTCAGCCGCTCGGATTTCATGCGGCTTTCCACAGCGGCGTTCATACCTCCCTGAATGTGGTTCAGGGTGTTGGCGGTGTCCTTAAAATCGAGTACCAGATGTTCTTCCTCCACCCGGGTGGTGTAGTCGCCGGCGGCAATAGCCTCGGCGCCTTTTTTCAGCCTGCGGAAGCACAATGTCACATAGCCCACCAGGGCACCCAGAATCAGCTTTTCCACAAACCAGAAGAACACCAGGGTACCATCAATGCCGTAGCTGAACGTCATCAAAAAGATAAACTCGATAAAGCAGATTACCAGATAGCACACGGCCACCTTCCACAGCATGGGCAGATAGCACAGTGCCTTTGCGGTCAGGGCTTTGCACAGGTGGATTGCTCCCCGCAGCTTGCGCCAGCACCAGCCGATAAAGCTGCCGGAGAGGATCCGGTGGGCCCGGCCCCGGGCGGAGAGCATCATCAGACCGTAGACCAGGCTGATGGGGAGGAGCAGGGAACAGACGGAAAGGGCCACAATATTGATCCAGCGGCCGAACATGCCGTTGTAGTACAGCTCGCCACAGCAGGCCACGCCGCAGCAGAATACCACAGCGGTGCAGAAGAAGGCAAGGTCTGTGGGCACCCGGAACAGGAAACTGAGCCGAGGCTCCTCCTGGTTGGGCACAAGACCTGCATTGAGGCACAGCACCACCAGCAGGGCAAGGCCCAAAACCAGACTCACCGCCAGCAGCACCGCCAGATCAGTTCGGTGGAGGGTCAGGAAGCTGCAGATGTCGTTCATAACCCGGTAGTTGTCCCTGGCGGACAGGTCATTGAGCAGATAGCTGGTGATGGTATAGTATTTTGTGGTAATGCTGTATTCTACGGTTTCCTCGGTGTAGGAAAAGCCATAGCCGTCGTAGGTGAAATGGTTGTTGAGCTGAAGCTCGTAGCTGCCCCCTTCGGTATAGACGTAATTGCCGCCGCCGGAGATGTAAGAAAAGCCTGCATCATAGACCAGGGAGGGAAGCTCAGTTACCCCAGTGGCCATACTTGTGTTGTCGCCCTCGTAGACCGGATAGAAGCAGTTGTCCCCCTTGTCGTAGCCGTAGAGGGTGGAGCCGATGCGGAACATGGTATCGGAGAGCACATAGTCGTCGGATTGGGCAATGGGGGTCTCCAGATCAAAGGAGTAGGTGTGCGTTGTTTTGAGCCGGATGGGCTCGCCGCCCTTTATCGTGGAGAGGACGGAGTAGCCCGTTTTGTCATCGGTGATATTGTAGCGGTAGTTGCTGTTTTCGCCGGTGTAGATGCCCCCGTCGTAGTAGCTCTTCCAGGGCTGGGAGGGAGCCTGGGGGTCAAAATAGTCCATCATAATGGAGGAGGCATCCACCGCCATGGTGTCCTTGGCAAAGGTTTCGAAGAGATCCGCTTCGCCAAAATAGGCCCCCGCAGACAGCATTCTCAGCACCATGGTGCCGCTGAGAACGGCGAATGTGAGGAAGATGATACAAAGAATGGCGGCAACGATCTTTACACTGGTCTTGCGAAAGAAGTTTGACATAAAATCACGACCTTAATTGGAGACCAACTTGTAGCCCTGGCCCCAGACCACCTTCAGATAGCGGGGATTGGCAGGATCGATCTCAATTTTTTCTCTCAGGTGTCGGATATGTACAGCCACAGTGCCCTCGGCCCCAACGGGGGACTCCTTCCAGACCTGGCGGTAGATCTCGGCCATGGAGAATACCTGACCGGGATGGGAGAGGAAGAGCTTTAAAATGTCGTATTCCGTGGGGGTCAGGTTGATGGAATCTCCGTCGATGGTGACGATCTTCGCCCGGTCATCCATGGAAATTGGGCCGCAGGTCAGGGTGGTGACAGGGGTGACGGCGCTGCCCAGCTGGAGATACCGGCGAAGCTGGGACTTTACCCGGGCCAAAACCTCCATGGGGTTAAAGGGCTTGGTGATGTAGTCGTCTGCGCCGATGTCCAGCCCCAGCACTTTGTCAGTGTCCTCGCTTTTTGCAGTCAGCAGGATCACCGGTACATTGCTGTCCTTCCGGATTCGGGAAAGCACGGTGATGCCGTCCATGACGGGCATCATAATGTCCAGCAGTACCAGCCCTACCTCCTGGGTTTTGAGGGCATCCAGAGCCTCCTGACCGTTGGCGCAGAGAATGGTTTCATAGCCCTGGGCGGTCAGGTAAATGTTCAGGGCAGAGCGAATATCGGCTTCGTCGTCACAAATCAGGACTTTGTACATATCTTTTCACCTTCCGAAAATAGTCTACCAAATTGGGGATTAAAAACAAAGTAGGGGAGTGTTTAAGAAGTTTTTAAGAAACAAAAAGCACCGCAAAACGGTGCTTTTCCGTGTATACACTGGTGCGGGAGCACCTAAGAGCCTTCTCCTTGAGGAGAAGGTGGCGGCGAAGCCGCCGGATGAGGTGTGAGCAGTGCGGCAAAACAAGTAAATGTTGCAGAAATGGCAGCAGAACACCTCATCAGTCAGCTTGCGCTGACAGCTTCCCCTCGAGGGGAAGCCTCTGGTACAGAAACGCTTGATGGCCGAAAGACCCCAAAGCCTTCTCCTTGAGGAGATGGTGTAGACAGTTGTAGTTGCTACAAAAGGGACAGTCGATGAAGAATGTCTTGGCAAACACCATCGAAATTATTGGATATATCCAGATTTGAATAACGGACAACAGTTAAGCCAAGTGAGGAAAGATACGCATCACGGGTTTGATCGAGTTCCTTTCCAAGCGGATCATAGTGTTGGGAACCATCCAACTCAATCACAAGTTTTCCGGAGGAACAGTAAAAATCTACAATATAAGCTCCAAACACTTTCTGACGATTCACAGTAACTGGCAATGTTTTTAGGAAATCGTACCAAAGATGCCGTTCCTCTTTTGTCATGTTCTTGCGCAAAGAGCGTGAATTATTTCGTAGCTTGGGATTGTAGGTGTTATTCATACGATCACCCGCTATGTGTTTGTCTAGTTGAGGTACCCAAAGCCTTCTCCTAGAGGAGAAGGTGGCGGCAAAGCCGCCGGATGAGGTGTG
>CAZFXB010000085.1:0-8684 GCA_964522835.1 uncultured Oscillospiraceae bacterium | reverse complement strand
GAGCTTGGCCACCTGGAGATGGTTGGGACGCTGGTGCATCAGCTGACAAGGAAGCTGTCTGATGAAGAAATTCGAAATAACGAGGGCTTTGCGCCCTATTTCGTGGATCATGGTACTGGTGTGTACCCCACGGCAGCATCGGGATTTCCGTGGAGCGCAGCGTCTATGGCGGTGAAGGGGGATCCGATTACCGACCTTACGGAGGATTTGGCAGCAGAGCAAAAGGCCAGAACCACCTACGACAATATTCTGCTGTTATCTGACGACCCGGATGTAAACGATGTAATCAAGTTCCTGCGGCAGCGGGAGGTGGTACACTTCCAGCGGTTCGGGGAAGCTATGGAGCTCTTGAAGGATGATCTGAATCAGAAAAACATTTACTACATGAACCCTGCCAGAAATCTTTGATATGGAAAAATCCGGCCTCCCAAAGGGGGCCGGAAATTATTTAGATCAAAATACCGTCGCAGTGGTCGATTTCGTGCTGAATAATCTGAGCGGGCCAGCCGGTAAAGGTGGAAACCTTGGGCCGAAAGGCCAAATCCTGATAACGCACCTTAATGGTGGCATATCGGGTGGTATCACGCTGCCCAGTGAGGGACAAACACCCCTCTTTTGTCTGGAAGGGGCCGGACTTTGCAAGAATTTCAGGGTTAAACATGACAGTATAGGTTCCGTTGTTGTTGAAAATAATGATCCGTTTCAGTACGCCGATCATATTGGCAGCCATGCCTACGCATTCCTGATCGTGGGCCGTTAGTGTGTCTATCAGATCCTGCGCCACAGGCAGATCCTCTTTGGCGGCGGGCTGAGATTTGCGGGACAGAAAGAATTGATCCTTCATAATGGGGCGTATCATTGACCTCTCCCCTCCTCTTTCAGTTTTGTTAGGATTATTTCGTCAGCAGGACAAAAGTCTAACGTGGAGATTTCTGCTGTGGTGATCCAGCGAATGTCGTTGTGTTCCAGCTTTTTGGGCACACCAGAGGCGATTTTCGCATTGAATAAAGTCAGGTGTACAGTCAAATCCGGGTATTCATGGGTCACATCCATAAACACATCCCCTACGGAGAGGCTTACATCCAGCTCTTCCCGACACTCCCGAATCAGGGCTTGCTCTTTGGTTTCGCCCGGTTCCACCTTGCCGCCTACGAACTCCCATAGAAGCCCCCGTGCCTTGTGTGGAGGCCGCTGGCAGGCCATAAAACGATCGCCGTCCCAAATGAGGGCTGCTACAACTTCTGTTGTCATAATGATTCTCCTCGTATTTTTCATCTTTCTATGATATTATAAACACGAAAACCACCAAAGTCAACGAAAGGACGATGGACATGAACGAAGTGATACGGCAAATATTTGCAAGAAAGTCCGTCCGGGCATTTACCGGCCAGCGTATTACATCTCAGCAGAAACAGGCGATACTGGAATCTGCCATGCAGGCACCCAGTGCAGGAAATCAGCAGATGTACACCATCATTGACGTGACAGACCAGGCACTGAAGGATAAACTGGCAGAGTCCTGTGACCACCAGCCCTTTATTGGAAAGGCGGATATGGTACTGATTTTTTGTGCCGATTTTAAAAAGTGGTATGATCTCTTTGATCAATTTGACTGTCAGCCAAGAAGGCCCGGAGTTGGGGATCTGATGCTGGCGGTAACGGATGCTGCCATTGCTGCACAGAACGCAGTCTGCGCAGCGGAAAGCCTGGGGATTGGTTCCTGCTATATTGGCGATGTTATGGAGCAGTATGAAACCCACCGTGAGCTGCTCCGGCTGCCCGAATATGTGTTCCCGGCGGCTATGCTGGTGTTTGGTATTCCCACAGAGCAGCAAATGCGCAGAGAAAAGCCCCAGCGGTGCAGCCTTGCTTATATGGTACACGAAAACGGCTATCGGGTTATGGATAAGCCGGAGCTTCGGGAAATGTTCCAGAAGAACGCAGTGGGAAAGCCCTTTGAGGATTGGGTCAAAGCCTTTTGTAATCGGAAATACAATTCCCAGTTCTCCCGGGAAATGACCCGCTCCGTGAAGGAGTATTTAAAGGAATTTGATGGATGAGAATGGCCCTGACCGTTTTATTTCGGTCAGGGCCATAGCGTTAGGCCTCGATTCTAAAATTGATGGTGACGGGCTGGAAGCCTGCGCCGGTAATGGTGAGCTGGCCGATGCCGCCTTTTCCTGTGGTTTTTACATAGGTGCCGCCGGTGCCGCCCTTCAGGGAGATCACATTGGGGCCGATGAGCTGAAGATCTCCGGATACGGACAGGAAAACAGGCTCCTGATAGTAGTTCAGCAGATTGCCGCAATCGCTGAGGGCATGGATTCGAACAGCTGCAACATCATAGGTGGTGCCTTCTTGCAACACGGTGTGAGAGGGCTCGGCTTTCAGCACAATGCTGTCCATGGGCTTCTTCAGCACAGAGCGAACCACATGGCCGTTCTTGATGGCATCAAACCGATAGGTGGTCACATGGCCGCCCCAGTTGCCGATATATTTGTTGTAGTATTCCAGAATAGAGGTTCTGGGCAGACCGTGTACCTCTACACACTTGTCCTCCAGCTCCTTTGCAAAGTCCGGCAGACTGTTGATGCCGAATTTGTTGGCGGCCATAAGAATGGCTTTAATATCCTCTGCCACATGATGCGGGAGCCCTTCCTCCTCTTCGATACGGCTGCCCACAAAGTCGTCGATCAGAATGGGGCCGTGGGGCATATTATGATAGGGCGTATTGTCCGCCTGGAACTCCTTGATGAACACACCGTTCTTATAGAGCCGTACAGAGTCGGCGTTGGTGATGGCATATACATCCCGCATGAGACCGCCGGGATGCTCGCCAATGTCCATGGAGGAGGAGATTTCCAGCACCGGCGTATCCGCCTGCTGGGCGGCATAGAGATAGCCTGCCAGCTTACGATTCCGGAACATATCCATCACGCCATGATAGCACATCCGGTCACCGCTGCCGAAGTCCTTGTGCGTATTGTAGTCAAACATACACCAGGCGAAACCGCCGGCAATGTCCTCTTCGCCGTAGTAGGCGTCCACAACGGTGGCATGACGCAGCATGTGCTCCGTCCGGTGATCCTCGCAGTCGTAGTTCTTTGTGGGGAACATGTGGCCATTGTACTCCGAGATCAGATAGCCCTTTTCCAAATCCGGTGTTACCTCGGATCTGGGCAGGCAGCCATGAGTCTCTCCGTTAAAGGAGAAGTCGTTGAAGGCATATACATCCTCCAACAGGCTGCTTTTCTGGAGATAGCGGACACCGGAGGTCTGACGGGTGGGATCCAGAAGGTGAGCCAGGGCATTGGTGCGGGTGTAGAATTCGTCATCATCCAGAGATTCGTTAATTCGGACACCCCAAAGGATAATAGAGGGGTGATTGCGGTACTGAAGCACCATCTCCCGCACGTTTTCTACCGCCTGATCCTTCCATTCCTCATCACCGATGTGCTGCCAGCCGGGCAGCTCTGTAAATACCAGCAATCCCAGTTCGTCGCACCAGTTCAGGAAGTGCTGGCTCTGGGGATAGTGGGAGGTTCGGACTGCATTCAGCCCCAACTCGTTTTTCAGCAGCTCCACATCGTATTTCTGCATAGATTCCGGCATGGCATAGCCCACATAGGGATAGCTCTGGTGTCGGTCAACGCCACGGATCTTATACTTTTCGCCGTTTAAATAGAAGCCGTCCTGCTTGAATACAGCCTCCCGGAAGCCAATGCGATCCTCCCGGCAGTCTACAATCTGCTCCCCTTTCAGCAGTTCCGTTTTCAATACATAAAGCTGGGGGTGTTCGGGAGACCAAAGGGACACGTTTTTCAGCCGGAAAGAGGATTTATCCTGGGGCATCTGGGCAAGGCACCGCCCCTCCAGGCTGTAAATGGACTGGACAACGTGAATGTCTTCCTCGCCGCAGGCAGAAGAGACATAGATATCACTGCTGAGGAGTACGCCCTCGTCTGTAAGGGTGACCTTGGGGAACACCTCCTGAATATAACAGGGGTCAGACACATCCAGATAGACCTCACGGTACAATCCACCGTAGGTCATATAGTCAATCACATGGCCAAAGGGTGGGATATTCAGGCTTTCATGGCTGTCCAGCTTAATGGTCAGCAGGTTGTCTCCCTCGTTGAGCTTACCGGTCAGGTCAACGGTGAAGGCGGTATAGCCGCAGCGGTGCTCTGCCAGAAGCTCGCCGTTTAAATACAGCTCTGCCACGTGGCCTGCAGCCTCCACCGTAAGCCGTAGGGCCTTTCCTGCGTAGCTTTCCTGCCAGGGAAGCTCCAGCTGATAGCAGGAGACCATTTCATAAATGCTGGCGTCAAAGTAGTGATAGGGTGTTTCCTTCACTGTGTGGGGAAGCCGCACCTCTGTGGCCGCCTCCGGGGACATTTTTTCTGTGAGCATCTCCGGCAGGAAGGTTTCAGAGAACAGCCAGTTTTCGTTCAGATAGATTCTAGTTGCCATGTAGCATCTCCTTCTTATAAGCTCAGTGGTTTTTTTCCTGTTCCCGCTTTTTGGCGGTCATACAGTCAAAGTGGGCGTAGCGTTTTACAATCAGATCCTGGTGCTTCTGGGGAATGGATTTTTCGATGGGGAATACTTCGCTGTTAATCATCTTTTCTGCTATAGTCAGCAGGAACTCTGTCATGGGGGTGAATGCCTCCGGCGACAGCAGAGAGATCATGTCATAACGAGTGTGCATAAATCCGGCTCCGTGGGGGCAGTACCGTCCAAAGGCCAGCGATGGAATACCGAAGTCGTTAAACATGGCAGAGTCGCTGGACATAACATCCTGCACCACGGTACAGGGGAAGCCCTCCTGGTTTGCCATAGCCTTCACATAGCCATCCAAGTCCTCCACGGCCGTGGTCATCACCGTGTTAGAGCCGATGATATTGCCTCCTACATCCGCATTGAACATAAAGAGGAACTTTTCTACATCCTCGGGATGGGCCCGGAGATAGGCATCAGACCCACGAAGGCCGATCTCCTCCGCACCGAAGAATACAAATTTCAGGGTGCGCTTGGGCGGATGCTCCTTAAAGTACCGAAGCAGCTCCAGAATCATGACTACACCTGCGCCGTTGTCCCAAACGCCGGAGGAGAATTCCACGCTGTCGTAGTGTGCGCCAATGGCGATGTATTCATCCGGACGATCAGTACCGGGCACGGTAACCACCACATTGTGGGAGGTGACGGTGGTTTCCTCTGATTTTGCGGTAATTTTCACCTTGGTGGGCTGAAGCTTCAGAAGCTCCAGCGCATCGATCATGCGGATCATCAGAGCGGGCATAATGCCGGATTTGCGGTAATAGGGGCGAAGCTGGCCGGTGGGCAGGTCGGTTTCCTCCCGATGGTCAATGATGGTGCATTCATAGCCAGGAAACCCTTGATCCCTGCATCATAGAGCTTTTTATAGCTCTCAGCATTGGTGGGGCGCTCGTTCAGAAGGACAAATTTCCCCTTTGCACGCTGAAGGCTTACGGGACTGGTGTCCTCCATGTAGTAAAAATCAAACTCCTGATCTTCGATATCCATAGGATCTGCATAGAAAAAGCCACGGACAGGAAACTCCTGGTAGACAGGCTCTGTGACGGCCAGCTTTGCTGCTACTGGAGCGCACCTGGTGATGGGGAAAGGCTCCAGTTCCGGCGTGAAGCCAATGCTGTTTACTTCCTCCATAATCATGTGAGCAGCGGTAAGCTCCTCCTGGGTGCCGCAGATCCGGACAAAACCGATCTTCTTTAAAAAATTAAATTGACGCTGAGGATTGCTGTACATAGTGCCTCTTCCTTTCTAAGCTGTTTATGATTCTTAATTGTTAACCCCATGATGTGCAGTGGGACTTGTGGTGGAGAGGGGTAAAAAGGTGTAGCCGTGTTCAATGCCCCAGGCCAGGATGGCCTCTACAGCATCCACGCTGTAGGCTTTTACATCGTGCTGAAGCACAACGGAAACATTGTTTTTTGCAATGCCGCTGCATACGTTCCATGCGACGGTCTTTGCGTTCGTTGCAGAGCCTGCGTCATCACTGTCCACATTCCAGTCGAAGTATTGGTATCCCATATCCGTGACGGCCTGTGTCAGGGAGGTCATAATGCCGGGATTGTAATCGCTGACCGTGTTGGAGCTGCCGCCGGGGAAGCGGATCAGGCTGGTTTCATAGCCGGTCTGGGCCTTTACAATGGCCCCGATGGCATTTAGATCCTCGAAATAGGCATCTTCACTGGTATAAATCTCGTCATATTTGTGGGAATAGGTATGCAAACCAATGGCGTGACCTGCCTTTGCTGCTTTGGCAATGAGGGTCTGGTAATCCGGGTAGGCGTTTGTTACAAAAAATGTAGCTTTAACATTATATTCTTCCAGTACATCCAAAAGTGCCTGGGTGTATTTCCCGGGGCCATCGTCAAAGGTAAGGTATACCACCTTGTCCCCAGGGTCTACGATTTCCGGCTGGGGCTGAGGCTCCACGTGCACGATGCGGTCAACGGCGGCCGTATTTCCAGCGGCATCCGCAGCCGTATAGGTCAGGGTATAATCTCCGGCGTGATAACAGTCCACCGCTCCGGAAACGGCTACCTGCTGAGAAATGTCTCCGTCTCCCTGATCCATGGCGGTGTAGCCGGGCTCTTCATAGGTCTGTCCTGCCTTCATCCAGACCTCCCCCTCCCCGCTGAGGGTAAGGACAGGGGGCAGCGTATCCACGTATGTTACGGTACGGGTCACCACATCAGCGTTTCCATAGCTGTCCAGCACTGTATAGATGATGCCTTCCGGTTCTTCGGATACGGTGACCCGGTCTGTGATATCCCCGTCACAGTCATCTGTGGCGGAATATCCTGGTTCTTCAAAGCTGGTTCCCTTCTCAAGGGTAATGGCCATATCCCCTTCCAGCTTTATCACTGGGGCAACCCGGTCATCATAGATGATCTCACGGGTAACAGAGGCGGTGTTTCCGCTGTGATCGGTGACGGTATAGGTGACGGATGTTTCCGTTTGAACCCGTTCCACCTGGTCAGTCAGGTCTCCGTCACACAGATCAGTAGCGGTAAAGCCTTCTTCTTCGTAGGTCTCCCCTGGCTTTGTATATGCATCAGGGTCCGTTATCAGCTCAATGTTGGGGGCGGTGGTATCGATCAGGGTTACGCTGCGGGTGGCAGAGGCCGAAGCCCCCAGAACCCCAGCCGAATAGGTAATGGTATAGGTGCCAAGGCCGGCACCCTCCAGGTGGGAGCGGTCGGCGGTGACGGGGACGGTGATCCCCTGCTTTAAAATGAATTTTCCACAGAATTTGGCCTCTGCTCCGGGATCCGAGATCTGCTGTCCATATTCCAGGGTGATCTCCCCGGGGCCACGGAGCAAAACCTTCGTTTCCCAGCCCCCAAAAAACAAAAAGGCGGCTGCTAATAGGAAAAGGCCGATCAGTATACCATTTATGATCCAAATGATTCGTTTTGCTTTCATAGAATATCCTTTCCTCCGAAATTCGCAAAATAACAGAGTACCTTTATTCTATATCAAACGATTTTTTTGTCAACTGGTTCCGTAAAAATTAAGAAAAAAGGCGAAAAAAAGCATGACCCACAGAAAAAACCATGGGTCATGCCTATGTAGATTAGCTGTTTGCGGCCAGTGCGGTTGCGATATTGATGGCATGGTCAGAGCAGCGCTCCAGGTCAGTTGCCATATCAGTGAAGACCACGCCGCCCATGGGGTCGCAGGTGGCGTTCATCAGGCGTTTTACATGGTTGCCGATGATCTCTTCCTGCATATCGTCCACCAGATCCTCCAGGTCTTCGGCCTCCTGAAGACGGTCGTAATCTTCGTTGGCGAAAATGGAAAGACATAGATCAATGGAACGCAGGGAGGTTTCGGCCAGCTTTTTCAGCTCGTCCAGAGCATCCTGAGAGAGGGATGCCTTGCCGCTTTTGACCTGGGCCTCGTACTCAATGATATTCTCTGCGTGGTCAGAGAGCCGCTCCATATCAGAAACCACCAGGGTCATGTGATAGACCTTGTTCAGATCTCTGGGGCTCATATCCAGGGTGCGGAGCTCCACCAGCTTGGCAATGATCTCCCGCTCCAGATAGTTGACCGTATCCTCAGTTTCCTCCACTGCTACAGCTTTTTCATCGTCCAGCTCGAAGAAGCAGTCGATGGAACGCTTCAGATTGTCCCGGGCGATGGTGCCCATGCGGGTGATCTCACGATGGGCCTGGCCCAGGGCCACCGCAGGGGGGATGGCACCGGTCTGGGTCATGTAGAGGAGTTTCCGATCCTCAGCCTGGCGAGTCTCCTCCTGTTTCAGAGGCAGCAGCTTATAGGTCAGTTTCACGATAAAGTCTGTGAAGGGCAGCATGACAAGTACGGCGAAGATGGCGAAGATGGTATGGGTATTGGCGATCTGCCGGCCAATGTTGTTGGGAGACAGGCCCACAATCAAATCGGTAATTCTGGGTACGATGGCCAGGATCACCATAAGGATGGCGGCACGGAACAGATTAAAGAGCAGGTTCAGCAGGGCGGTACGCTTGCCGTCCCGGTTGGCGGTCAGGCTTGCCAAAATATTGGGGGTAACGGAGCCGATGGCGGCACCGATGCAAAGATACACAGCAATATTGTAGCTGATGATGCCCTCCACGGCAAAAGCCTGGAAAATAACTGTGGAGGAG
>CAZFXB010000084.1:0-8730 GCA_964522835.1 uncultured Oscillospiraceae bacterium | reverse complement strand
CCCACATGGTCCATGGTCTGCCGAAGGCAGAAGGTACAGGCTGCGGAGCAGCGGTTGGTCAGGTTTACATAAATTCCGGAATGGACTTTATACAGAATTTCCATCTCTATATTCTCCTTAAAACTTTAATTTTGTAATCACTTCTTCAAAGCAAACCCCATCGGTCACAGGGATCTCCAGTTCTGCCGACCGCTGTAGACACAGCCGGATAAACTGTGCCGCAGTCTGAACAGCTTGGGAAAAGGGCACGCCCTGAACGGCCCCCGCCGCCACAATGGAGGAAAACACATCCCCGGTGCCGCTGCGCTGAGGGGCGATGCGCCGAATCCGATGCACCGAGGGCCCCACACCCTTCTCATAACAGTAGTTCTCCAGAAATTCTCCCCGGGGCACACCCGTAAGCACCACCTTTTCCGGCCCCTGATCGCAGAGCTGCTCTGCCATGCAGAGAAGCTCCTTCTCAGAGAACTTCTCCCGATAGGGGGTATCCGTCAAAATACAGGCCTCCGTCAGATTGGGGGTAAGAATATTGGCGTACTGCACCAGCGACTTCATGCCCTGGCACATCTCCGGGGTGTAGGTGGCATAGGGTTTTCCATAATCCCCCATGACTGGATCAATAATCACCTGGGTTCTCTGGGTGGTAAACTCCTTTAAAAACTGCTCCACCAGTTGAATCTGCCGCTGGGAGCCTAGAAACCCCGTTAAGATTCCCTCGAACTCCAGCCCCAGCTTCTTCCACTCCGCCATATACGGCCCCATGGAGTCGGTATAGTCGTCAAAATAATAGCTGGGAAATCCGGTGTGACAGGAAAAAATCGCCGTAGGCAGGGGGCAGCACTGCACCCCCAGATGGGAAATCAGGGGCAGGGCCACCGCAATGGAGCACCGCCCAAAGCCGCTGAGATCATTGATGACGGCTATTTTTTTCTGGTTGTTGTGACACACTTGGGATCCCTCCCGGGAAAATTATTCGGAAATCTGAAAAAACTTCGTAAGTCCCGCAGCCTCCAGGGCAGCGGCGATCACGTAAAACAGCAGAATCCCCACCACGCCCTCTGCGGCAAGGCCGGGAATCTGGGCTGCCCCGGTAAGCTGTCGGGTTTTGCTGTGCATAAGGATCTCTCCCGTCTGAAAAGACTTGGAGATTTACGTAAATCTTCGATGGACTAAAGTATACACGGAAACTGACATTTTAGAAAGTGTCAGTTTTTTTATTTTTTATGGTGTCAGTTCCCGAAATCTATTTTTCTGTTTCGAAAATCTCCACAATGTGGTACACTATAGAAAAAGCGAAAGGCCTGGTGATCCAATATGGACATTCCTCAGCTGATTTCTGCACAAAAGCAGTTTTTTTACACCGGAAAAACCGGATCTGTCTCATTTCGAAAGGAAATGCTGACCAAACTGTACAGAAAAATTCAGGAAATGGAGCCGGAAATCCACGCTGCCCTGAAGCAGGATCTGGGCAAAAGCAGCACCGAGAGCTATATGTGTGAAACCGGACTGACCCTCAACGAGATTTCTTATATGCTGCGGCATTTAAAATCCTTTTCCAGAGCCCGTCGGGTGCTGACCCCACTGGCCCAGTTTCCCTCCCGAAGCTATGTGATAAAGGAGCCCTACGGCTGTGTTCTCGTTATGAGCCCGTGGAATTACCCCTTCCTTTTGACCCTGGAGCCCATGGTGGATGCCATCGCCGCAGGGAATACGGTAATTCTAAAACCCTCGGCCTACTCCCCTGCCACGTCGGCGGTAATCCGAAGATTGATTTCCGACATTTTTCCACCGGAATTTGTGTCCGTGGTAGAAGGGGGCCGGGCAGAAAACCAGACCCTGTTAGACCAGCCCTTTGACTATATTTTCTTCACCGGAGGCACCACTGTGGGTCGCCAGGTGCTGGAGAAGGCCGCCCGGCATCTTACCCCGGTAACCTTGGAGATGGGTGGGAAAAGCCCCTGCATTGTGGACGAGAGCGCCAATTTAAAGATAGCAGCCCGGCGGATCGCCTTTGGAAAATACTTAAACTGCGGCCAAACCTGTGTGGCCCCGGACTATCTTCTGATTCAAAGCTCGGTGAAAGACCGGTTTCTTTCATATTTCCAGGAGGCCGTCCGGGAGATGTACGGAGAGAATCCCCTTGAGAATCCGGATTACGGCAAAATCATCAACGAAAAGCATTTTCATCGGCTCAAGGGAATTCTGGCAGGAGAAACCATTCTGCTTGGGGGCGAAACCCGGGAAGATACGCTGCAAATCGCCCCCACAGTGGTATGCCCCGCAACCCCTGACGGCCCCGCCATGGGGGAGGAGCTTTTCGGCCCCATTCTGCCGGTACTCACCTACGAGAATATTCAGGAAGCTATCGGTTTCGTCCGCTCCCGACCCAAGCCCCTGGCACTGTATATTTTCTCCTCCAACCGAGCCAATATTACAATGCTTCAATCCAATCTCAGCTACGGCGGGGGATGCGTCAACGACACCATTATCCATCTGGCCACCTCCCGGATGGGCTTCGGCGGGGTAGGTGCCAGCGGCATGGGCAGCTATCACGGCAAGAAGGGCTTCGACACCTTTACACATGAAAAAAGCACCGTGGACAAGGGCACCTGGCTGGATCTCCCCATGCGGTATCAGCCCTTTACCGCCGGAAAGGAAAAGCTGGTGCGGATGTTTTTGAAGTAGGCACCACTGGTGCGAATTCGCCGGGATTCTGCGTAATTGCACCTGGTTCTGCCGGACGATGCGGTGGACGTGCTGGAAGGGCTGGAACCTCAGAAAAAGCACGATATTCTTTCCCGGTTGGATCCCCGTTCTGTGGGTGAGCTTCGTCTGCTGCTGTCTTACCCCCAGGACGAAATGGGCAGCTATATGACCACCAACTATGTGTGCATTCGTCAGGGCCTTACGGTTCGGCAGGCCATGAGCCAGCTTGTGGCCCAGGCCGGTGACCACGACAACATTATGACCATCTATGTCACCGACCAGGAAAGCCGTCTCATCGGTGCCATTGATCTGAAGGATTTGATTACCGCCCGGGAGGGCGATGACTTAATGTCCATTACCGTGGGTGGCTATCCCCACGTACAGGATCACGACAAAATCAGCGACTGTATCAGCAAAATCAAAGACTATGCCGAGGATTCTATTCCGGTGCTCTCTCAGGAGGGCCGAATTCTGGGCGTTATTACCGCTGAGGATTTGGTAGAAATGGTGGACGAGGAAATGGGCGAGGACTACGCCTGGGCAGCCGCCTTTTCCGTTTCCGGATGCGTGAGCATCTCTCTGCTGACTGCCATGATGGTATCCAGTCTGGTGGGCACGCTGATCCCCATGTTTTTTCACAAAATAAATGTGGATCCTGCGGTGGCCTCTGGCCCCCTTATTACCACTGTCAATGATCTGGTAGCAGTGGTGGTGTATTACGGCCTTGCTTACCTGCTTTTAATTCCTTAAATCTCCTTCTCTGGCAAGAATTTGCCGGAGATTGTTGTTTGTTTTGTAATAAAATGCAAAGCCTTTACTTCCCACTTCTCCTCGTGATATGATATGATTCATCATACCAAGGAGGTAAACAAAATGAGAAAAATGATTGCCATGCTTCTGTGCCTTACCCTGCTGCTCTGCGGCTGCGGCAGCACCGAAGCTTCTGCTCCTGCTACAGCAGATAGTTCGGCTGCGGCTCCCGCATCCGAGATTTCCCCGGAAGAGCCCTCTGTTTCGGAGGAAAATACCGCAGAAGATCCCACTGAACTGGCCAAGCAGATCTGGGCCATGGCCGACGAAGCCGAAGAAAATGTCTACGCCGCAGATTATGACCTGTCCATGAAATTAGAAATGGAGATGAACGGGGAAACCACATCCGTTCAGAGTTCCATCCGCTCCATGGCCATCGACAGTGAAACCGATCCCATGTCCTATGCCAAAACCACCGCCAACGGTGAGGTCACCGAGGTTTGGTACGGAAACGGCACCTTCTATCAGTCCAACGCTCTGGGCCGCTACAGTGTCCCCATGTCCTATGAGGATTTTGAAAATCAGGAAGATACCGCCGACGAAGATCAGGCTCTGCTGGAACTGGAGCCTGAAAACTTTGGCAAACTGTCTGCCGTTTCTTCCGACAATTTCTACACCGTAACCTTCTCTCAGCCTACCCTGGAAACCTGGGTCGCCTTCGCTGACCTGCTGGGCGTAGATGACAACACGGTTACCTGCTCCCACTTCGACCTGGACGGCTCTATGCAGTGTGACAAAGAGGGCAATGTGACCCAGGTCAAGCTGGAAATGGAGCTGTCCCTGGACATTATGGGTATCACCACCAACATGACCGTCACGGTCAATCAGCTGACCATGGGTGTCAATGAGCAGGTCTCCATCGAGCTCCCCAACGACGAAGAATTTGCCCAAATGTCTGACCTGTCCATTCCCACCGCCCTGGCCACCGCACAGCTCGTAACTGCCGCCCAGCCCTCTCTCCAGTATCTGAACACTTGGGCACTGGTTCTGTCCGGTGACACCGTTTACGATGCGGTTATCCAGGATGATTTGATTACCTATGTCACTGATGAAACCGGCCTTCAGGTTCAGTGGGACGAGGACATCACCATCAATGACGAAACCGTTTATACTTATTCCGACGTATACGCAGGCGGTTCCGGTGTGATCACCGACACCGACGGGGAATCGGAATATAGCTATGACGATGAGAGTATGCTGCTGGATATCAGAGACTTCATCTTCCAGACCTCCGAAGCCTTCTCCTGTGGTACTAATTTTTCCATCGAGGACGGTACCCTGACCTTCGAACTCCGGGATGATTACGTCGAAGCCAAGCTGCTGGAGGCTCTGACTGGTTACGAGGTGGACTTTTTTATGACCGAAGGTTCCCTGGAAAAAATCGATGGCAATATGCTCTATCTGCTGGACGACTCCGGTTTGATAATCGGTCAGCTGATGACCCTCACCGCAGAGGTGACCTATGAAGGCGAAGTTGTCACCATCACTCTGATGGACGGCGGCGATGTGCTGGCCATCGGCAGCGATGTTGTAATGCCCTAAATTCTTTGAGCGATACCGGAACCCCGGTATCGCTCTTTTTCTATCTTTTTCACCCAGCCGATATTTCCAGGACAGAATTATACATTGACTGCCATCCCATTTTGTGATATTCTATAGTCAATTTATTTTCATCTAGAAAGGAGATGGTTTTTTGGATCCCCTACCCCGAAGTACCCGAAGCCCCTCGGAATATAATATCTGTGTTATTCTTAGGTTTCGCATTTTCAAAGTCAACCTGAATTAGCGGCTCCGCAAAAACCGAATCACACATATATTTATTTGGAGGTATTAAAATGTCTAACATCCCAGGACAACTTATTTTACAACTGATTCTCATTCTCTTAAACGCTTTCTTTGCAGCCACCGAGATTGCTGTAATCTCTCTCAATGAAAAGAAGCTGAAAGCTCGGGCCGTAGACGGTGACAAAAAGGCCGTAAAAATGCTGAAGATGATCGAAGAGCCCACCCAGTTCCTCTCCACCATCCAAATCGGCATTACTCTGGCTGGTTTCCTTGGCTCCGCCTTTGCTGCCGACAACTTTGCAGAGGGCCTCAGTCAGTTCGTGGTGGAGGCATTTCACATCCCCGCCGCCCAGGTGGGCCTTATCAATACTGCCGCAGTCATTGTAATTACCCTGATTCTCTCCTTCTTCACCCTGGTTCTGGGCGAACTGGTGCCGAAACGAATCGCCATGAAGCACAAGGAGAAGCTGGCTGAGGCGGTCTGCGGCCTGATATCAGGCTTGGCCGTGGCACTAAAGCCCATCATCTGGCTCCTCACCGCATCCACCAATCTGGTGCTTCGCCTCTTTGGTATCGATCCGGAGGAAAAAGAAGAGCCCGTATCCGAGGAGGACATTGTGCTGATGTTGGATGCAGGCGCTGACGAAGGAAGCCTCAACGAGGATGATATTGAATACATCAAAAATGTCTTTAAGCTGGACAGCATGACCGCAGAGGATGTCATGACCCCCAGAAAATCCATGGTACTCATTCCCCAGGAGGCCCCTTTCACGGACATTCTGGCGGTCATCAAGGAAGAGGGCTATTCCCGAATCCCGGTTTATTCCCAGAACACCGACCATATCGTAGGCGTGCTCTATTCCCGGGATTTCCTTTTAAAATACCAGGAGCCTGGTTTCCAGCTGTCTGAGGCCATGTTCCTTCCCACCTTTGTACCCGAAACAGTTCGACTGGATACCCTGTTTAAGGATATGCAGAAGGAACACAATCACATTGTGGTGGTCATCAACGAGTACGGCGAAACCGCCGGCATTGTCACCATGGAGGATATTTTGGAGGAAATCGTGGGTGAGATCTGGGACGAGCAGGATGAAGCCGTAGAGGATTTTCTCAAACTGGAGGATGGAACTTACCGTGTTCTTGGCACCGCCAATTTAGAGGATTTCTTCGAATTCTTTGATCTTGACCCCGATGACACCGCAGAAGTCACCACTGTTAACGGCTGGGTAGTTGCCCAGCTGGGCTCCCTTCCCCAGGTGAATGACAGCTTCCACTATGGCCCCCTGTCCATTACGGTTACAAAGGCCGATGAGCTTATGGCCCAGGAGCTTACGGTTAAAGGTACAGAAATAAGCAACACATAAAAATTATACGGAGATGCCGGATGGCATCTCCGTATTTTGTTAGTCTTTTGGTTTTAGTTCCCCGGACACCCGGAGGTAGAGCCCAATCCCCGCCAGCAGGCTGATGGAATCTGCCACTGGCTGCGCCCAGACCAGGCCATACATCCCCATCACAGCATTCATAAGAAACAGGCAGGGAATAAATATGAGGCCCTGCCGCATAACTGACAGCAGAAGGGAACGCTTCCACATGCCCATGGCCTGGAAAATTGAGTTGAACAGGAAAATGAAGGTCATTCCCGGTACACAGAAGCTCCAGCACCGGAGAAAGCTCTCTCCCAATTCCACCGTAGCTCCGTCGGACACAAAAATCTGCATCAGCAGATTGGGAATCAGCTGATAGAGGGAAAACAGCACAGCCACAAAGGAAAACAGGATCAGAAAAGAGCACTTGCACACGGATTTTACTCTGGGGTAGTTCTTTGCCGCAAAATTATACCCGATTAGTGGCATAATGCCCTGGGTCAGGCCCACAGAAATATTCATGGTGATGGTACCAAACTTCTGGGTCACGCCAAAGGCGGCCACGGAAAGGTCTCCGTATGCGGACAGCAGCCGGGTCAGGATAATATTTGCAGAAGAACCCAGGGCAATTACCATGGCCGCAGGCAGGCCCACCAGCAGGATATCTCCAGCGTGCTTTGCAGTATACCACTTTGGATTTAGGCTTACGGTGCTGCTGCCACGGGTACGACCCAGTACCCAGATATAGTACAGGAAGCTGACCACATTAGACAACATGGTTGCAAACCCTGCACCTGCCACACCCATCCCCAGAGGGAAAATAAAAATGGGATCCAAAATAATATTCAGAATACCTCCCAGCATCATACCGAAGCTGGCTTCCTTTGCGCTGCCCTCTCCCCGGAGCATATGAGCCAGCATCAAGGAGGCTTCCGTAGGCAGGCCGCCCACCAGCATGACCCAGATGATATACCCCCGTGCCGGGCCCAGTGTTTCGCTGCTGGCGCCCATAAGCGTTAAAATTGGATTCAAAAACACACCCAGAATGACCAGCACCACACCAGTGGCCGCCAAGCTGCTGTAGAAGGAGAAGGCGCAGGTTTCTTTGACCCCATGTCGATCTCCAACACCAAGACACCGGGAGATCCGGCTGTTGGCACCAATGCCGAACAGGTTTCCAATCCCCGTCAGCAGCATATATACAGGGAATACCAATGTCAGGGCCGCCACCTGGGCAGGATCACCGGTATGGCCCACATAAAAGGTATCCGCCAGATTATAGATCATGGTGATAACCTGGCTCAGTATTGTGGGTACCGCCAGGGATGCAATGGCCTGTGGCACTGGCTTACGCTCAAATATTTCGGTTTTGTCCGCAGTTTTCGACTGTTTCAATCTGTTCCCTCCAGGTTTTTGAATATAGGAATAGCCCGGCATTTCGCCGGGCTGGATTATTTATTCCTTATTGCCTTCAAAGGCATCCAACAGCCCGTTGGAGCCATACTTGAGGGCACGATTCACACGGCTGATGGTGGCACTGCTGGCTCCGGTCTGCTCCACGATTTCAGTGTACACCTTGCCCTCATGGAGCAATCTGGCTACATCAAAACGCTGCTCCATAGAGCGGAGCTCATTGATGGAGCACAGATCCTGAAAAAAGTGATAACAGCTGTCCAGATCCTGCAGCTTAATAATTTCCTCATAGAGAGCCTGGCTAACCTCTCTAGGCGCTTTATTGACCATGGATCATTTCCTCCTAGTTTGTCATTGCTCTTATTGTAGCACGTTTCCGGCGATTCGTCAATTTAAAGCATCACGATTTAAAGCATAAACTTTTAATTTCAGATAAAAACCGCACTCTATGAAGAGTGCGGTTTATGTTGGCATTACCTATCTTCACACGCAGTCACCCACGTACTATTGTCGGCACACACGAGCTTAACTTCTGTGTTCGGAATGGGAACAGGTGGACCCTCGTGGCAATCAACACCAACTATTTAGGGATTATACCCTGAAAACTGAACACCGTATCTTTCTTACTCTGCAACTTCGAAGGACTTTT
>CAZFXB010000083.1:0-8732 GCA_964522835.1 uncultured Oscillospiraceae bacterium | reverse complement strand
GGCTTCTCCTCCTCCCTGCCGGAGGATGTGCAGATCGCCATGATGCACACCATTCCCGGCCTGGAGCAGGCCGAAATGATGCGGCCCGCCTACGCCATCGAATACGACTGCGTAGACCCTACAGAACTGCTGCCCACCCTGGAAACAAAGAAAGTTCCCGGTCTCTACGGCGCAGGCCAGTTTAACGGTTCCTCCGGCTATGAGGAGGCTGCTGCCCAGGGTCTGGTGGCTGGTATCAATGCCGCCCTGAAGCTGCTGGGCCGGGAGCCTATGGTATTGCAGCGTTCCGATGCCTATATCGGCACTTTGATCGACGATCTGGTGACCAAGGGCACCAACGAGCCCTACCGGATGATGACCTCCCGGACAGAATACCGGCTCATGCTGCGGCAGGACAACGCTGACCAGCGACTTTCCGGCATCGGATTCCAGGTGGGCCTTGTCTCCCGGGAACGGTATGAAGCGGTGCAGGAAAAATACCGCAAGGTTTCCCAGGAGGTGGAGCGACTGGAGCGCTGCGGCGTGCCGGAATCCGCCGCCCTGACGGAGTACCTTGAAAAAATGGGCACTGTCCCCGTGAAGGGCTCCGCCCGACTGGGGGATCTGGTTCGGCGGCCCCAGCTGAGTTACGACGGTCTACAGCCCTTTGACCCCACCCGGCCCCAGCTGCCCCCAGATATTCGGGAGGCAGTAGAAATTCAGGTAAAATACGCCGGATATATCAAGCGGCAGCTCAAACAGGTGGAGCAGTTTAAAAAGGAAGAAAATCGTCTTCTGCCCCCAGATCTGGATTATAACCAGATCTCCGGTCTCCGGCTGGAGGCTCGGCAGAAGCTAAATGACATCCGCCCCATGAACATGGGCCAGGCCTCCCGGATCTCCGGGGTCAGCCCCGCAGATCTGGCGGTGCTGATGGTATATCTGGAGCTAAAGGAGAAAAATCAATGACCCTGTACGATACCCACGCCCATTTTGACGACCCGGCCTTTGATGCCGACCGGGATGCCCTGCTTGCATCCATGGGAGACTGTGGCGTAACCCTCATCAACAACATCGGCTGTGATGTGCCCACCTCAAAAGCCTCCATCGCTCTGGCCGAAGAATACCCGTTCGTCTACGCCACCGTGGGGCACTGGCCCGGAAACACTTACCAGATGGACGAAGAAATGCTGGAAACCTACCGCCAGTTGGCACAACACGAAAAGGTGGTGGCCATTGGGGAAATCGGCCTGGACTACCACTACGAGGACACCCCCAGAGCGGTGCAGCAATACTGGTTTGATCGTCAGATGGCTCTGGCAGACGATCTGGGACTTCCTGTGGTAATCCACGAACGTGAGGCCCATGAGGACGTTCTAAATATTGTGAGAAAATGGGCCGATAAGGTTCCCGGCGTGTTCCACTGCTTTTCCGGCAGTGCAGAAATGGCAAAAGAAATCGTAAAAATGGGCTGGTACATTAGCTTCACCGGCGTGCTCACCTTCAAAAACGCCCGTCGGGCTTTGGAGGCTGCCGCTGCCGTCCCTCTGGATCGGCTGATGATCGAAACCGACTCTCCCTATATGGCCCCCACCCCCTACCGTGGCAAACGGAACCACTCCGGCTATGTGGGGAAGGTTGCAGAAAAGCTGGCCGAAGTAAAGGGCATCTCTCCCGAGGAGGCCGCCCGGATCACCCTGGAAAACGGAAAACGTTTTTTCCGGATTCCCTGAACACAGATGGGAGGACGCAATATGACAAAACTGGAAATGGCAAAAATGATTGACCACACCTTGTTAAAGCCCGATGCCACAAAAGCTCAGATTGAAACCCTGTGCCACGAAGCCGTGGAGCATCACTTCTGCTCCGTCTGTGTAAATTCCGGAAGAGCACAGCTGGCCAAGCAGTGCATCTCCGGCTCCGATGTAAAGCTCTGCGTGGTGGTGGGATTCCCTTTGGGCTGCTCTGTCACCAAGGCCGCCGAAGCCGGTGCCATGGCCCAGCTGGGGGCAGATGAAATTGACATGGTGCTGGATGTGGGCCGAGCCAAGGACGGAGACTGGAATGCAGTAGAAGATGACATTCGGGCCGTTCGGGCCGCCTGCCCCCAGCAAGTTTTGAAAGTAATTCTGGAAACCTGCCTGCTCACAAAGGAAGAGATTCAAAAAGCCTGCCAGGCTGCCAAAAACGCCGGGGCTGACTTTGTGAAAACCTCCACGGGATTTTCCACAGGAGGTGCCACGGTCGAGGATGTTATTTTGATGAAAAAATCCGCCGGGGGCCTGAAGGTTAAGGCCAGCGGCGGAATCAGAACCTATGAAGATGCCTGCAAAATGATTGAGGCCGGTGCCGATCGAATCGGTGCCAGTGCCGGAATTGCTATCTTGCAGGGAATGGAGGAATAACCATGAACACAAAAGCAGTTATTTTAGCCGCCGGAAAGGGCACCCGGCTCCAGTCCGAACAGTATCAGCTGCCCAAGGTGCTCCGGGAGGCCAACGGCCAGCCCCTGCTCCACTACGTGCTGGAGGCCCTCAGCTTCCTGCCCCGGGAGAACACCGTCATTGTGGCGGGCTACATGCGTGAAAAGGTGATGGCCCGTTTTCCCGACTACCCCTACGCCATTCAGGCAGAGCAGAATGGCACCGGACACGCTGTCCAGTGTGCCCAGTCGGAGCTTCAGGGCTTCGATGGCACCGTTCTGGTCTGCTGCGGCGACATGCCCCTCATCAAGAAAGAGACCTATGAAGCCCTGCTGAAAACCCACCAGGAAAGTGGCAATCCCTGCACATTCCTCACCGGCACCAGCAATCAGGATCTGCCCTACGGCCGGATCCTCCGGGATGAAAACGGAGATTTCCTCCGGGTAATCGAGGATGTGGACTGCAACCCGGAGCAGAAGAAAATCCGGGAGCTGAACGCCGGTGTCTACGCCTTCGACTGCAAAGAACTGCTGGCCTGCCTCAGCCTTCTGAAAAACGAAAACGCCCAGGGAGAATACTACCTGACGGATGTTCCGGAGCTGATGCGGAACCGGGGCGGCAAAATCGGCATCTGCTGTGTGGAGCTGAACGAACAGATCATCGGTGTCAACACGGTGGAGCAGCTTCGGGAAGTGGAAGATTTCCTGAGAGCAAGAACATAATCCAAAGTCCCTGTCTCACAGCGAGACAGGGACTAATTTTATTCAAAATATCAATCCGCTGCCAAATCATACAGCGGTCTCAGAGAATCCTTTTCACCAATCATGGTTCCAAACCCGGAACCAATATAATCATCGGTATGGTAGAACTTAGAGACCTGACCATCGCAGTAGACCCATATCTCATCTCCAAAATTTTCTGCAAATAGCTTCGGCAGCCAATAACGCATTTCAAATTGATTCAGCAGCTCCACCGCTGCATCTGCCTCAGGGGTGCCGGACTCCAGCGTGATGACGGAACCGCCCCAATGCAGTTCGATTTTCTCCACCTTTTCCCCTTCGATTGCAAAAGGATGGCCAACAATACAAAATTTCCGACAATTATCCCGCCAACTCATAGGATAGGCGAGCATAGCCGCCAGAATCAGCAGGACGATCACCCCTGTGGTGATGGTTCTGCGCTTGCGGGACTTCTTCTTTTCTTCCTCAGGCAGCTGCAATCTAATTCTGCGATATATCGCCCAAACCAGCAACGGCCCCCAGGCCACAGCGGGTGCATACCAACAGAACTCCCCTGCCAAAAAGATATGACCCCAGCAATAACCATACATCACAGGATGGGGCCCCAGGAAAAAGGACAGAACAATAACCGAGGCACTGCCCAGGCACAGCATAGACACCAGATTGGACGCACAAATCACAATAAACCAATTCAGCGTCCTGGGATCCGCATTTCTTCCAAATCCCAGTCCAACAGCCACAGCCACCGGCAAAAGGGTGGTCAAAAACAGGCCAATCCACAGAAATCCATACTCTTCCGCCAGATAACCACTGGGATTGACTACAAAATACAGCCCAACGGCCAACAAGTTCAAAAGATACAGCCCAGCATAGACCAGCAGCATCTTTTTTGAGTTGTTCCAATTTTTGAGTTTCATTGTTCTCCTCTTCTTTCAACTTCGGTATATATCTGATTGTCCTTATGCCATTTTTCGTTTATGTATGCCCAGAAGCCAATTCAGGTCACGCTGGCTTGCCGAGCGTTGGACGAGAAGCCCTGAAAATACTGCAATGGGCATCAGTGAAATCACACAAAATGCCAGCAGCATCATGGATGCATACATATGGTCCACCGCAAGAATGATGGGCATACCTGCAACCAGTATCCCTACAAACGCAATCCCCAGCACCATCACTGTTTCCAAAACCAAATAGGCCCTCACGCACCATCCCGTTCTGGTCATCGTTTTCGCTGTGTCTATTTCACTCTCTCCTTTCGACTTTATACAAGCCAGTTTAAGCCAATTATATTACTTTTTGTAGATATGTCAACAATTCCTGTTTAAGGGTTTCCACGATATGCACCGACACGCTTGCCTCGCCCTGTGGGAAGAGGTGGTAGGATGCAGTTACAGATTCCTGATGAATCCGGCGAATTCGTACATACTTCCGTATTCCCCGGTAGGGAATATTATCAATTGCCCTCCCGTACAGGGTGGGGGTAAGAACTGCGTACCAGGGATATTGCGGATTGCCACCGTAGTAGATGTCGATCACTGGTTGGCAATGACATGGAGAAAATCAAAAACTGGCTACAAACCGCCAAATCTGCACCAGCCAAAGGCTTCCCCTGGGGGAAGCTGGCAGCCGTTAGGCTGACTGATGAGGGTGCAGGAAGCAGCCGCAAGCTTCTACAGACCCAGGCGAATACGACCTGCCAGAGGCTTCTCCTTGAGGAGAAGCTGTCAGCGTTAGCTGACTGATGAGGTATTTCCGGCTGTCACATTTCAACCGGGTGCTCCTGTGTTGCTACCTGGTGCCCACCTCATCCGACCGCCTGCGGCGGCCACCTTCTCCTCAAGGAGAAGGCTTACAGTGCTTCCACACCGGCACAAAAACCGCACTGCTTTTCTTCCCCTCTCCGTCACGGCTTACGCCGTGCCACCTCTCCCCGACGGTGCGGGGCGAGGCAAGGGTGCTGCCGCACCATTGCATAACAGGGTAGCTTTTACAAAATCCCCGGGAGACAGACCTCCCGGGGATAACGTTTATTATTTGTTATTATGATACCGATACAGGAATGTCATACCCTGGGCACGGGTACAGGTATCCTTGGGCGCAAAGTGGGTTGCGTCTGCGCCGGTGGTGATCCCCTTTTCCACCGCCCAAAGGACTGCATCGTAGTAGGAGGAACCCTTCACAATGTCTGTAAAGTTGTGCTTCTGGCTGGAAGGCTCCGGCTTTCCAGCGGCACGCCACAGGAAGGTAACGATCTGGGCACGGGTGCAGGGCTCCTTGGGGCCAAAGCGGGTTTTATCCAGGCCAGTGGTAATGCCTTTTTCCACTGCCCAGAGGACGGCCTTGTAATAGGACGAGTTCTCTACAAGATCAACAAAATTGTGCTTTGCGGTGGCGGGTTCCGGCTTCCCGGCACACCGCCATAGGAAGGTAACAATCTGGGCACGGGTGCAGTCTGCCTTGGGGGAGAACTCGGTGTCAGAGGTACCTGTGGTAATTCCGTTCTTCACAGCCCACAGAACCGGGTCATAGTAGGAGGAGTTCTCTACAAGGTCAGTAAAGGGATTGCTCAACACTGCAATGGCCTCTGTTTTGGTTTCGCCGCAGACCGTGCAGGTATAGGTTTTCTCGCCTTGTTCCGTAGCTGTGGATTCCTTGCTCACGGTTCCTTTGTCCCAGCTGTGGCCGGTAGCTGCAATGGTTTCTGTCTTAGTCTCTCCACAGGTTGTGCAAGTGCAAGTCTTTACACCGTCCTCTTCGCAGGTTGCCATAATGACCACCTCGCCGGAGTCCCAATTGTGGGGGCACCCCTTTCCAAAATGAATATTTGCGTCCGTTAAATTATCGTTCCGGTCAGCAATTGCAATGGCGTTCCACCGTTCTTTGATTCCGCCGTAGTACACATCAGTCAGGCTATCACACAAAATAAATGCACCGTCACCTATGCTGGTCACACTTTCCGGGATTATAATGCTGACCAAGCTATTACATCCATAAAATGCATAGGCTCCAATGTAGGTTACCTCATCTGGAATGGTGATATTTGTTAAACTACTACATCCTTCAAATGCGGATCCCTTGATACTAGTTATGCTGTTTGGTAATGTAATGCTGACTAGACTACTACATTCATAAAACAAACAACTTTCGATACTGGTCACCCCCTCCGGGACAGCAATATTTGTTAGGCTATTACATCCATAAAACGCACTCCATCCAATAACGATTACGCCCTCCGGAATGGTGATATTTGTCAAATCGCTACATCCTGCAAACGCATTATTCCCGATGCTGGTTACACTCTCTGGAATGGAGATGCTGACTAGGCCGCTACATCCTTCAAACGTACTATTTTCGATATTGGTTACACCGTCCGGAATGACGATACTTGTTAGTGTCCCTCCATAGAACGCACAGGGTTCAATACTGGTTACACCTTCAGGAACAACATATTCTTTTTCCACAATTGCTCCAGGAGCCTGTATCAACTTAGTTTTATCTTTGTTATATAGAACCCCAAATTCATCATTGCAATAATGTTCATTTTCTGCACTCACATAGATCGAAACAAGGCTTTTGCAATGGCCAAGCACACCCTCTCCGATATTTATTACACTGCTCGGGATTCTGATGCTGGTTAGACTACTACAACCTTCAAACGCACGTCTCTCGATGTTGGTTACACCATCAGGGAGTGCGATGCTGGTTAGACTACTGCAATTTACAAATGCACATAACCCGATACTGGTTATACTATCAGGAAGAGAAATACTGGTTAGATTACTGCATTCTCCAAACAAATACCACCCAATGCTAGTTACCCCCTCTGGGATTGCTATACTGGTTAGGCTTATGCAATTACAAAATGCACACCGTCCAATGTTGCTTACGCCCTCCGGAATATAGATACCGCACAGACTGCTACAATCTTCAAATGCACTTTCACCGATACTAATTACGCTGGTTGGCAGTTTAATGCTGGTTAGTTTGCCACATTCTTGGAACGCACATTCTCCGATGCTGGTTACGCCATGTGGGACGATATACTGTTCCATTCCTTTAGGTACTGTAACTAGCTTGGTTTTTCCTTTATTGTATAAAACTCCGAATTCATCATTACAAAAAAAATTATTGTCTTCACAGACAAATACTCCAGCCAAACTACTACAACGTGAAAATGCAGAGCCATCGATACTGGATACGCTGCTCGGAATGGCAAGGCTGGTTAGCCTTTTGCAACCATAAAATGCACAGTCACCGATACTGGTTACCCCCTCGGGTATGGTGACATTCTCTAGACTGTAGCACCATGCAAATGCATAATCCTCGATACTGGTTACTCCTTCTAAAATTACGACCTTTGAAATTGTATCCTTAGTATCAGCCCAAGGAGCCCCCGAGTAACAACTATCCATCTCCCCCGTTCCGGAAATGGTCAGCACCCCATCCTCCAGGGTCCATGTCAGGTTTTCACCACAGGTACCGCTGGCCGTCTCTGCCGCAAACACGGAGCTGGGAACCCAAACCATTACCATACTCAGTACCAGCAGCAGTGCCAGTATTCGTCTTTTCATCTAATTATCCTCCTTTTATTCTCCCAGAATGCAAAAAAGCCCAGAACATGGCTTTCCCACGCTCTGCGTTTTTTCAAATCTCTATTTTTTTGCAACGAGAGACAGCCATTCCCCTGCTCCAATGTCAGCACACAGTCCCAGGTTCATTGCGTCACCCTCCATCATCGCTTCTTTCAAACACTATAGCATTTATTTCTTATAATTTCAACTATTTTCCTAACTTTTCGAATCGTTTTTAGTGTTACATTATGGGCATCCACAGGATCATCTTCCGAAAAGTCAAAAAGTGGGGCACCGCCGCAGCGGTGCCCCCTTTGGAAACAACAGAGTAAATCAGGCCTTGGTTTCTTCCTTCTTCTCAGCAGGAGCGGAACCGGTGACCTTCTTGGCAGCATTTGCAGCAGCCCGGGTCTGGAGTGCGTCCATGGTGACAGCAGCCAGCAGGACAACGCCCAGAACCACGTACTTCCAGTACTGGTTCACATTCAGGAAGTTCATGCCGTAATCCAGCACGCCGATGATGAGCACACCGATGACCATGTTGCTCATCTTACCGCCGCCGCCGCCCATCTTGACGCCGCCCAGCATAGCACCGGCCATAACGGTGAACTCAGCACCGATGCCCAGGCCCTGGTTTACAGCGCCGCCGGAGGTGCCGATGTTTACGATCTGAGCCACGCCGAAGAAGAAGCCAGCCAGAGCGAAGATGGCAATACGCATCTTGGAAACGGAAACGCCGGACAGTGCCACTGCATCCGGATTGGAGCCCAGTGCATAGACATTACGGCCAAAGTAGGTCTTGTTCAGGATGAAGGAACCCAGAATGACCATCACGATCATCACAAGAACGCCGGACTTCAGTGCGCCGGAGCCAATGGTGATGTTCATACCGCCGATGTTCTTAAAGATGGTGGACACATAGATGGTCTTGGAGATACCATCGGTCAGCAGGTAGGTAGCACCATTCAGGATGTACTGGGTGCCCAGGGTGATGACGAAGGGGAACACCTTCAGCCAGG
>CAZFXB010000082.1:0-8762 GCA_964522835.1 uncultured Oscillospiraceae bacterium | reverse complement strand
GAAGGGGTGGTGGATGAGGGACGGATACGGTACGGATTCACCAGAAGTTGTTGTTTATTGCTACATTATACCGTCGGCCGGTTGAGGATGACCGAAGGAACTGCCTGCGGTGCAACCCTCTACAACGATACAGCCGCTCTCCTGCTATGCTGTAGGGCGGCTTGCCCTCAAGCCGCCGCTGGCAGGCAGTTGCGATTTACAGCAGACTGCCTGATATGCACTGGTGCGGGAGCACCAATGCCTCCCTTGTGTAAAGGGAGGTGGGCCGCCCATAGGCGGCTCGGAGGGATTGTGCGGTAGGGGGTGCGTATGGCAAGAGCCCTTCGGCGAAATCGTCCTACAGTAGTCAATCCCTCAGTCAGCTTCGCTGACAGCTCCCGTTGCACAAGGGAGCCTCTGGCTGGTGCAGATTTGATGGTTTGCACGAAGTTCTTGAGCTGCACCGGTGCGGGAGCACGAAAACCTTCCCCTGGGGGAAGGGGGACCGCCCCGAAGGGGTGGTGGATGAGGGCGTGATTTGAGGTAAAAAGTAATCATGAAAAGTGAATCAGTTCAGGAGTTGCGTACAAACTGCCAAATTTGCACACACCCGGGGCTTCTCCTTGAGGAGAAGCTGTCAGCGTAAGCTGACTGATGAGGTGTTCCCGGCGATTTTCTTCCGGGCTTTTCTGTGTTTCTACCCAGTACCCGCCTCATCTGACCGCCTGCGGCGGCCACCTTCTCCTCAAGGAGAAGGCTTATGGTGCTGCCACACCGATGCAAAACGGTTTACTTCATCATCCGGGCCAGCATTCCGTTGGTACAGTCCAGAATTTCTGCAATCTGAGCCTTCGAAGCATTGTCATAGTGAATGCCACAGACCACACAGATGGGAACACTAAAGTGGCCTGCCAGAGTTTTGGCCCAGGGCTCCGAAATATAATGATCCTTATGGCCGGGAAATACTCTGGTTTCCGGCGCATTTCCCGGAAGACAGGTGGAAATTGCCCCGATGTGGGTACGGCTGCCTCCGGTCAGGAGCACATGGATGCCGTTATCCAGCCGTGTAACCTGGCAGCGGATGGGGAAACCGAACAAAGTTTCTTCCAATATTACATTCCTGTCCATTCCGGCACCTCCCCCAGACCAAACTGGGACAGTACTTTTTGTGCGATCTGTCGGTTTACATCCGCAATGGTACTGGGATGATTATAGTAGGCGGGAACGGGAGGAATCACGGTGGCCCCCAACTGGCTCACCTCATAGAGATTTCTCAGGTGGATGGTGCTGAAGGGACATTCCCGGGGCACCAGCACCAGCTTTCGTCTCTCCTTCAGGGTCACATCTCCGCTGCGAAGCAGCAGGGTGTCGCAGTAGCCACTGGTGATCCCAGCCAGGGTTTTCATGCTGCATGGAATAATGACCATACCCATGGTCTGAAAGCTGCCGCTGGCAGGAGCAGCACCATAGTCCCCATTGTCATAGAGCCGGGTACACAGGGGGAGCAGAGCCTCCCGGGTCATATCCATTTCGTGTTTTAGGGTCATTTCCCCGCAGGTGGACAGAATCACATGACTTTCTACCTGGGGGATGTTGCGTAATTCTTTTAAGAGCTCCACCGCCAGAGGGGCTCCAGAGGCACCTGTAATGCCAACGATCAGACGCTTTGCCATGGAGCTTCCTCCTTAAAATTCAAAATCCGGCAGCCATTTTTTCGGATCCACATCCATAAATTTGGCCCGCTTAAATTTGTCCTTCAGGTGGAAGGGGACGGTGCAGTCAAAAATGGTTTTGCAGGAGATGCCCTTGTTTGCAATGGTGGTGGAATAGGCCGGGTCAGAGGAGGGATCCAGGGGGTGACAGCGGACACCGGGAATGGTGATAATGTCCTCGTTGCCCTGGAACCGGGTGTTCATGGCCCACAGCACATCGTCTGTATCAAAGAGATCCACATCCTCATCCACCAGAATCACGTGCTTTAGCTCCGGAAATGCGGAGAAGGCCAGAAGGGCAGCCTGGCGCTGTTTTCCCTCGTCCGTGGGAACGGATTTGCAGACCTGAATGACCGCACAGTATTTGCCGCCGCCGGAGGGATGGGCGTACACATTTTTTATCTTTCCCGGCATGGCTTTTTCGATCATCCGGTAGATGCTGGCCTCTGTGGGGATTCCGGCCATGGAAACGTGCTCCATGGAGGGGCCGATACAGGTCTGCATAATGGGATTCTTTCGGTGGGTCACAGCAGTGACCTGAATCAGCCAGCATACTGAGGAGGCGGTGCCGTTGTAGCCGGGAAATTCCGGCATGGCGTAGCCGGTGTGACTGTTTTGATCCTCCTGTACAAAAACGCCGGGCTGTACATAGCCCTCGATCACGTATTCCGAGTGGAAGATAAAGTTCTCCGGAATGGTAAGGCATTTGTGAAGCTTTACTGGCTCCCCACGAAGGGCTCCCGCAATGGAAAGCTCGTTAAATCCCAGGGGAGTGGTGGGGGGCTCGAAGCAGGAGGCCACGTTGATGGCGGGGTCTACGCCGATAGAAATGGAAATGGGCAGGGGCTGACCCAGCTCCGTGGCCCGCTCTGCCATGGCACCAATGTGCCGGGAGCCGGGCTGGAGAAAAATGCTCATGGTGTCCCGGCTCTGGAGGCACATCCGGTGAATGGTCACATCGGAAAGCCCGGTGTCCGGGTGGGTGGCGTAGCACATGCCCATGGTGAGATAGGGCCCCGCATCCACCGGAGTGTTGGTGGGAGCAGGGAGAATTTTGAACAGATCAAAATCCGGTTCCGTAGCCAGGTGAACCACCTCGTGACAAGGGGCGGGTTCCTCTACCACCACCGGGTCAATGGGATGCTCCGAAGCACGGCACAGCACCTTACCCACGTTTTCCGGCTCGCAGCCAAAAAATGCGGCCACTCGCTTCCGGCTGCCCACCATGCCAATGGCAACGGTGGTATCGGGGAAGCCCTTGACATTGTGAAACAGCATGGCGGGGCCATTTTGCTTCGTGGGCCGCATTACCGTGCCTCCGGCCCCTACATGACGATATACACCGGAGAGCTCGGCCTGGGGATTAACCTCCACATGGGTTTCCACGATTTCGCCCGGCATGGAACGCAGCAGCTCAATGGCGCTGCGAAGATCATATACTTTCATTCTATCACGCTCCAAAACACAACAATTCGATTCTAATTTTACCATGTTCCCGGAGCAGCTGCAATTCTGATTACGCAACGATCTTATTCCAGGGGGGAATTGGGATACTTCCCGGATACAAAGTCCCAGAATTCCTGGCCTGGGCCGCTGAGCTTTCGATCACTGCGGCGAATGAGACAGACGGAGCTTTCCACCATGGGGGAGATGTCTACGGTGACCACATTCGGATTTGCCACAAAATCAGTGTGCCGCCGCATGAGCAGGGCGATCCCCATATTCTGCGCCACCAGATCCACGATGTTTTCGGGGCGATGTCCGGTATAAGTGATGTTGGGAACAAAGCCTGCCCCACGGCATAGGGCAGAGTAGATATGGTGAAATCCGGTCTGCTGATCCAAAAAGAGAAGGGGCTCCTCCCGAAGCTCCAGCAGGTGAATGCTGCTCTGCTGGGCCAGGGGATGGCCCACAGGAAGGACTGCCACCAGATTGTCACGGCAGATTTCTACAAAGTCTAAATTCTCTTCATCACCCAGCCCCTTGCGGTAGAAGCCCAATTCGCACTGGCCCTTTTCCAGCAGGGTCAGCAGCTCCTTCTGCTCGCACTCGCTGACCTCCAGGGCCACCTGGGGGTGAAGCTGCTGAAATTTAGCCAGAAGCCCGGTGATGTTGTACTGCGCCATAACGGGAATGGAGGCAATTCGCAGAAAGGTCTTTTCCCGGAGGGACTGATGATCCGCCGCCACACGAATTTTATTGCTGAGTTGATAAATTTGGGCGGCCAAGGGAAGAATCTGTGCACCCGCCACAGAAAGGCTCACATTTCTGGAGTTCCGTACCAGAAGAGGGGCGCCCAGCTCCCGCTCCAGAGCCAGGATGTGCTTGCTCAGGGCGGATTGAGAAAGGCAAAGATCTTCGGCAGCTCGGGAAAAACTCCCCAGCTTGGCCACGACAGTGAATTCCCGGAGATATTCAATTTCCATAGGATCCCTCCTCGTCATTCTGCTCCCATCTTAACGAAGAAGGGGGGATCTTGTCAAGATAAATCCACCGGCCCCGGTGTTTTTCACAAAAGCAGTTTCGGAATGGGCCTGTTTTTCGGCTTGCACTGGCCCGCCAGGACAGGTATAATGAGGGGTGGAATATGTAGAATTGAGAGGATTTTTGTATGCTGAAATATTTAATCGTATGCCCGCTGGTGTTTCTGGCAGGTTTTGTGGACTCTATTGCAGGCGGTGGCGGCCTGATTTCCCTGCCGGCCTATATGATTGCCGGACTTCCGGCCCATACCGCCATTGCGACAAACAAGCTCTCCTCCACCCTGGGAACGGTGGCCTCCACTGGTAGATTTCTGAAAAACGGTTATGTGCCGGTGAAGCTGTCCCTCTGCGCTGCGGTGATGGCGCTTGTTGGTTCTGCTGTGGGGGCAAATATCTCCATGCTGCTGCCGGAACAGGTGCTTCAGGGAATGCTTCTGGTGGTGCTGCCCATTGTGGCCTTCTATGTGCTGAAGAATAAGTCCATGGGTGAGAACGAGAAAACCGGAACGCTGCCCTTTCGCAAAATGCTTCTGGTGGCCATGGGGGCAGCACTGGTCATTGGCGTCTATGATGGCATTTATGGCCCCGGCACAGGAACCTTTCTTCTGCTGATTCTGACCGGGCTGGGCCGGATGGATCTCCGATCTGCCGCCGGAGCCACAAAGGTTATTAACCTTTCCTCCAATGTGGCCGCCCTTATTACATTTATTGTACACGGTCAGGTCTACTGGCCTCTGGGCCTTTGCGCCGCACTCTTCTGCATCTGCGGCCACTATCTGGGTTCGGGCCTTGTCAGCAAGGATGGAAAGAAAATCGTCCGCCCTGTGGTGCTGGTGGTGCTGGTGATTCTGTTTTTGAAGATCATTCTGGGATTCTAAAAGCAGAGGGGAGTAGGTATTCCCTTGGCAGGCAGTACTTAAAAACCACATTGTACCGGCGGGCGATTGATAATATTCCTTACCGGAAAATATGGAAGTTTGTACGAATTTGCCGGAGATTGGCTGTAATTGCAACCCGTTTCTGCCGGCCGGTTGAGGGTGACCGAAGGGAATGCCTGTGGTGCAACCGGCCCTACAGCGCTGCACCAGGCTGCTGGTATGATTGTAGGGCGGGCTGCCCTCAGCCCGCCGCCGGTAGGCAGTTCGTTTTTTGAACCGGTGCGGGAGCACCAAGAGCCTCCCTTGTTAAAGGGAGGTGGGCCGCCTTTGGGCGGCTCGGAGGGATTGTGCAGTAGGCTGTTCCATATATCTGAAAATCTACGGCGAAATCGTACAGTGAATCCCCCAGTCTCGGCTTGCCGAGCCAGCCCCCTTTGACAAGGGGGCCTCTGACTGGTGCGAATTTGGTGGCTTGCACGCAGTTCTCAAAATGCACACGTCATTGCCACATCCAGGGGTACGCACTGGATTCGCAATGACGTGTACGTTTTTCGTGTTTAGTGCAATTCCAAAAAGCTGGAGTACAGAACCTGTCTGTACTCCAGCTTAATTTTAACCTGTGAAATTAGAGGGAAACCACCAGCGCACCGGTGTAGGTGCCAGGCAGAATCTCGGTTTCCTTACCGTCCACGGTGAGGGTGCCCACCACGGAAGAGCCCTCCTCCACCGTCAGGGAGCTGAGGTAGGAGGTGCCGGCCACGTTCCAGACGGAGCCGTTCTTCAGGGTGACAATGACGCCGTTGTTGATAACGGGCTGTGCGGTGTTGATGACCTCGCCCAGCTCCTCGCAGTTCACCTTGGAGACCTTCTCCACACGGTGGAGGGCCTTGGAGGCGGAGATGATGCCGTTGACCACAGCGTTGTCAAAGGTAACACTCATATTCCGAACGCCGTCGTAGCCGTTGCCCTTGGAGCCGGGGCCACCGCCGGGACCGCCAGGGCCACCAGGGCCACCAGGGCCACCAGGACCGCCGGGGCCGCCGGGCATATCTGCGCCGGGAGGAGGTGCCATAACCATCTTGGGGCCAGTATCGCCCTTAACACCGGTGGAGCCGTTGTAGAAGTCGCCGTTTACGGTCATATCCTTAAAGGTGGCGATGATATCGTAGGTCTCACGGGCGGTCTTGTTGTCGTGGGTGGGATCGTAGACATCCTCTTCCTTGGGGTCGATGTAGTAGCCAGCGGGGTTGCCGGGATCGTCAGAGTTCATCACCTGAAGGATAATGCCGTTCTGAGGAGCCAGAACGCAGTTGTCTGCCTCAATGATGGGGGCGCAACCCTTGACCACAACGGTGGTCTCCTCGGAGTTCATCACGGAGCCATCGGTGATGGTCAGTTTACCGCCTTCATTCCGGAAGCACATAACTGCAAAGCGACCGGCATCAACCTTGGTGTTCTTAAACACACCGGAGGCGGTCTCGTTGGCCATAATGAGTGCGTAATCCGGCACATCGATGCGACAGTCCTCGAAGGTGTCGATGCAGTCACCGATGGAGAATGCACCGTAGCCGCTGGGGCCAGTGATGGCAACATCGCAGTTTTTCAGGTTCAGGCGGCAGCGCTGCACGCCGTCGGTAGACATAACACCCCATGCCTCAGCGGTGATGGTGCAGTCCTCGTACCAGGCATCGGCAAAATCGGCCAGGTTGGTGGCACGGCAGTTGCCACGAAGGCCAAGCATCCAGGGAACACGGCGCATATTGCCGGGCATAACGTTGTCCTCGTAATCTGCGGGAAGCACGCCGTCCTCGGCGGAGATCTCGCAGTTCTTTACATAGAGCTTGGAGTGGCCGCCTGCAAACAGAGCGCCACGGGCAGCACCCTTGGTGGAGATGTAGGAATCCTCCACGGTGAGAACTGCGTCGTCATCAGACATGATACCGGCACCATAGCCGATAAAGTCGTTCTCGCCATTGCCGGTGAGGGAGATGTCAGCACCGGAGATGGAGTAGGGGCCCTTGCCGCCTACTGCAATGCCGTTGAAGTTCTCGTCCCGGGAGACGATGGAAACATCCAGGCACTCGCCGTCTTTGATCTCGCCGTCGGTGACAGCGGACAGGGCAGACTTCTCCTCGATGACGGAGCCGCCCTCGGCGTAGATGGCTGCACGGAACTTGTACTGGTTGTGAGGGATGGGGTCGAGAACCTCCAGAATAATGTCACCCTCATAGTTGCCGGGGAGAGGCTTTACGCTCTCGCCATTTACGGTCATAACCAGGGTCTTGCCCTCGGGAGGGAGAAGCTCCGCACCGGGGGTGATGATGAGGCCAAAAAGCTCGGTGGATTCAGGTACGATCCACTGACCTTCTACTTTCTTAAATGTTTTCATAGAAGATACCTCCTTCGTATCCAAACTGTTTATAGCATACGATAAATCAGTGTGAATTGCAAGTATCATCTTTGCATGGAAGAATATCAAAATCAGAAATAGAGAATAGAGAATGGAGAATAGAGAAAAGAGAATAGATATTCTCGCTTTACACTGGTGCGACAGCACCCTTGCCTCGCCCCGTCGGGGAGAGGTGGCCGCCAAAGGCGGACGGAGAGGGGCGAGGCAGGTAAGAGGTAAAAGTGAAAGGTAAAGAAGTGGCGAGAAGGGAAAACAGTACGAATTTGGTGGCTTGCAGTAGGGCGGGCTGCCCTCAGCCCGCCGTTGGTAGGCACTCCTTAAAACCCACACGTCATTGCGAGCCAGTGAACGAGTCTACTACGGTGGCAATCCGGATTCCCCCTCTCAGTCAGCTTCGCTGACAGCTCTCCCCCAAGGGCGAGCCAAGGCGGGTACGAATTTGGTGGCTTGTACGTAGTTTTTGAACCCCACCATGTCGTTGCGAGCCAGTGAACGATTTCACTGGCGTGGCAATACGTAATACCCTAGGTACACGGTTATTAAAACCCACTGGTGCGGCAGCACCTGCCTCGCACCGGTGGAGAGAGGTGGCGAGCCAGGTTAATAGTGAAGAGTTTATATGATACAAAAATCCCCCAAAAGCAGATTTCGGGCTACTTTTGGGGGACATTACAACAATTTACTTACTTCTTTTTCTTCTTTACCAGAATGACAGCAACCACAGCGGCCAGAATCACGATAACCACAACCACCACAATAACGGTGGAGGAGCCGGACTGGGCTTCGGTCACATCGGCGGTTCCCTCGGTGGGAGCCTCTGCCTCAGGGGCAGGCTCTTCGGCGGGGGCTTCCTCAGCGGGTGCCTCGGCGGGCTCATCTACAGGAGCTTCTTCCTGAGTGGAAGCCTCGGCTTCAGCAGCTTCGGCGGCCTCGGCCTCTGCCAGCAGTTCTTCGTAGTTCCATGCGGCGGTCTCATAAACGGTGCCGTCAGGAGCGGTGGGAACGTAGTCAAGGTTTACCAGGTCGTCGCCTGCGGTTACGTCAAAGACATACTCGCCGTCCTGGACGGTGCCGATGCCGGGAACGTAGTCGTGGGAGGAATGATCCTCTTCGCTGTAGGTGCCGGTAACAGTCAGGGTGAACTGGCTGTCGCCCTCTACGTATGCAGTGCCATCGGGGGCCAGAATGGAAACGGTCTTGCCCTCTTCGTCCAGCAGCTGAGCGCCGCCGGTGTAGAAGTCACGAACCATGCTGTCGCCGGTGACAGTCCAGACAGAGGAAGCGTCCATATAGAGGTCGC
>CAZFXB010000081.1:3781-8788 GCA_964522835.1 uncultured Oscillospiraceae bacterium | reverse complement strand
AAAGGAGGGGATGGCAGTAAAGATGGGGGCAAACAGAGAAGCCACCAGGAACAGAAGACCAGATACCAGAGCGGTGAGACCGGAACGGCCGCCAACAGCAGCACCGGAAGCGGACTCAACGAAGGTGGTGATGGTGGAGGTGCCGAAGATAGCACCAACGGTGGTACCAATGGCATCAGACAGCAGAGCGGGCTTAATGCCGGGGAGGCGGCCCTCCTCGTCCAGCATCTCGGACTTGGTGGCCACGCCGATGAGGGTGCCCAGGGTGTCGAAGATGTCAACGAACAGGAAGGAGAATACCACGATGATGAAGTTTACGATGCCAACTTCGGAGAAATCGAAGTTGAAGCACTGACCAAAGGTCTCGCCCAGCTTGCTGTAATCGGTGATGCCGAAGGAGGGCAGCAGGGAGTAGTAGCCAGCCTCGGGAGTGACCACATACAGGCCGGTGAGCTGGCAGATGATGCCGATGACCCAGGTGATGAGGATGCCCCAAAGGATGGCACCGTTGAAGCCCTTGATGTAGAGAATGGCGGTAATCAGCAGACCGATGATGGCCAGCAGAGCACAGATGCCATGGGTGGAGAAGTTCTCGGTGAAGGAGGTGATGGTAACCAGGGTGGAGGAGTCCACAGCCAGACCGGCGTTCTGGAGGCCGATGAAAGCGATGAACAGGCCGATGCCCACGGATACGCCCCGCTTCAGAGTCAGGGGGATGGCGTTGAAGATGGCCTCACGGACATTGGTGAGGGACAGAAGAATAAAGACGATACCCTCAACAAAGACGGCCAGCAGAGCAACCTGCCAGCTATAGCCCATGCCCAGAACTACCGTGTAGGCCAGATAAGCGTTCAGGCCCATACCGGCGGACAGGACGAAAGGAAGGTTTGCCATAAAGGCCATGCAAAGGGTTGCAATGCAGGAAGACAGTGCAGTAGCAATGAGCACTGCGGTGGGATCCATGCCAGCGTCGCCCAGAATGCTGGGGTTTACTGCAAGGATGTAAGCCATGGTCATGAAGGTGGTAATACCGGCCATGACCTCTGTTTTGACGTTTGTTTTCTTTTCAGAAAGCTTAAAAACTTTTTCAAACATCTTACATTTTGCTCCTCTCATGTTGTATTTGCCCTGGACGCTCCAGCCGTCCGGGGCGAATTTATTTACCCTCGTAAGCTACGACGGTATCTACGGAATACTTTTGGAGCTTATCACGGCCATGGAGGCCCTTGAGCTCCAGCAGGCATACGATCTTGACCACTTCGCCGCCAAGAGTCTCCACCAGTCGGGCAGCAGCCTCCAGGGTGCCGCCGGTGGCGATCAGGTCATCGATGAGGACGATCTTCATGCCGGGGGTTACATCATCCTTGTGCATCTCGATGGTGGCGGTGCCATATTCGAGATCATAGGTTGCCTCTACGGTTTCCCGGGGCAGCTTGCCCTTCTTACGAATGGGCAGGAAGGGCTTTCCCAGATTGTAGGCAATGGGCATACCAAAAAGAAAGCCTCTGGACTCAAGACCGGCCAGAGCGTCAAATTCAACGCCATCCAGAAGCTGCTGCATCTGGTCGATGGCCAGCTTCAGACCGTCGGCATTGCTGATGATGGAAGTAATATCCCGAAAAATAATGCCCGGTTCGGGAAAATCGGGAATGCTGGTAATATACTGTTCAATGGACTCCATAATTTCCTCCCGGCACGATATGTGCCCTGAAAATAAAATAGGTCGGCCGCAATTAACCGAACCTATACTATTTTACCCAGTTGTATCCCATTTGGCAAGTGGTTTTTGTTGTAGAATGTGTAAAAAACACTTCGGAATAATTTGTATAATTCGCTGTTGATTTTTTTTGGGATGGTATGAAATGTATGGAATTGTCATAATGGGACAGAAAATGGCCGATTTCCTGCTGCTTTTCAGGAAATCGGCCAAAGGTTACTTGGAGATGGCGGCAAGCATCTGTTTGGAAATACCACCCAGATGAATTTGTTGCCCACACCAGCCGAATTTTACATAAGGATTAAAGGGAAATGTGCTGGCCTTAAAATTCTCCATCTGGGAGAAGGGATAGGCACCAATCAGCTCGCCCATGGTAGAGGACAGATTGGTATCGCTGATGTACAGGGTGTCACCTGCGATTGAAACAATACAAAGTCCAAATGCGCCTCCGGGCAAGGATTTTGCATCATTGAATACATAAAGCTGCCGCTGGTCAAGACGGCCTGCATTGGTGAGATCGGCAATCAATGCCGCCTTTTTCTCTGCTTTCATGGTTTTTCCTCCTTACAACTCGGTGCTGCGGTAAATGCAACAGTCCTTTACGGCTTGGGTGACTCGTTTATAGGATTTTTTCTTGGGATCGGTGACCTCTAAATAGAACTGCTCGTTGGCCATGTCCAGGTAACGGAAAATATCCACACGAACCTGTTCCTGTACATTCTGGGGGGTGCCAGGAGAAAAGACCAGAAAGTACATATAAGCGTGCTCACCCTGGATTTCCTTTTTGACGGTGAGTACCTCCTGGAGTACGCTTTGACCAGCTGTTAGAATGTGCTGAAGAACAGCGTCAAAGGCATCCTGATCCAAATCCGATGGCATCAGATACTCTGGGGTATCTGTGTTAAAGAGTATATGGTTGAGATCCAGATTGTGGGTGGACAACTGAAGCACCACATCCCGATAACGATCCAGCAGGGGCTGGTTTCCTGTTTTTAGGGCGTAATCTGCAATGATTTCCATGGCGTCATCGGTGAAGTTGCTGTTATCAGCAGCCTGGAACAGCAGCTCTACACCGGATTTATCGTCGTGGTTCAGCAGAATTGCACCCTTCATACTCAGGGCGTATGCGTTTGTGGGCTCCTGTTCCAGCATGTGGTTCAGGATGGAAAGTGCGATGTCATCATCCAGGGTGACATAGGCATTGGCAATGTCATAAAGCTCCTGGGCATTGAAGCTGGTATAGGGATCCGCAGTGGCGGCGAAGCGGTCCATCAGCTCTTTTCGCTGATTATATTCCTCATGGAGCTGGGGCCACTGGGCAGACAGGTGCTGGAATGTGGCCTGGTCGTCAGCCTCCCGCATCCGGGAAAGATCCTGAGCATAGGGGCCGTCGGGTTCCCTTGCGCTCACATCGTAGGTGGTAACCCCAAGGTGCTCCAGCCGCTGACGGAAGGTGGGATGGGTGTCAATTTTTGCAGGAAGCTGGTGGCTGAGAAAATCACGCCAACGGGGCTCATTGAGCCCCAGCTGCCGGTAGAAAAGGCAGATTTGGTCGCCGCAGAGGTGCCTTCTGGGTTCTTCACCCTGGTATTGGTCAAAACCAAGCTCACGACAGGGCTCGGAAAAGAAGAACTCCAGCATGGATACTTTGGCCAGTGCATTCGCCAGATGCTGCTCGTCGCCCCGTTCTTTGACCAGGGCATCCGCAGCTGCCTCACACTGTCTGGAGGTGGTGAGGGCATAGAGGGCACACTGGTTTTGCAGTCGTTCGGTGGGAATTGTCATCAACATGGTGCCGAACCAGGTTATAAGGCCGAAGGAGTTGGCATTCCAGCGGGTGGTGATGGTCTGATAACGCTGGGAAAGCTGAGCATCCTTGTTTACAATGTGCCCCATTTCGTGGAGCAGCACCTGCTTCATTTCATCCCGGGTCAGCAGGTTTGTGAGCACAGGGGACAGAAAAATGGCAATGGTATTGCCAATCTGGCTTACGCCGATGCTCTCATCGCCAAAATAGAGCCCAATGGGCATCGTTACCCCAGCGAGCTGGCAAACCTCCTGGGCGAGTCGATTGAGCTCCGGGTATTCGTCCTTTGAAATGGGGAAATTGGGCAGTTCAGGTGTCTGGGGCTGGAGCAGCATACTGTAGATGGCGCAGAGAATGTATCCACCCAAGAGAGAGAACAGGGTCATGGCACTTAGTCCAAAGAAGAAGGGAAGGCTGGCTGCCAGGAGAATGATGAGAAGGCAGTAGCACCGGGTAATCCACAGTGATTTCTCCATTCGATGCAGGAGAAGCGCCGGGTTGCTCTGGGCCTGCTCGTTGGCCTCCGTTACCTGATTATGATAGTTCATAAATTCCTGTCCGGTGGGAAGCTGATTGCCTTTTCTGAAATGACGATCGTTTATGATGAAGATAATCACCAGCACCAGCAAGCATAGACACCCTGCGATGGTTGAGAAGAGCCCTTTCTCCGGAAAGGCCAGTACACCCAGGACTGCGGCTGCTGTGGTGGTCAGCACGGCAAGCAAAACAGCAAGTATTTTCTTGAAAAGTGTCATTATTTCGCCCTCTTTCTCTTTTTTATGAGTGTATCAAAGAATATGGGAAAAGTCAAGGAATGTGGATTTTTGTGGGATCCTGGGGATAAGGGCAGCCGGGTAGTCGGTGCCGAATGAAAAACATGGTGCTTTGCGCCATGCGGACAGAAAAGGGTCGCTGCGTGCTGTCGCAGCGACCCGAAAACGTATTATCCCTCTGCTGCGTTCATGCCGCACAGACGGCCCAAAGTCCAGGCCATACCAATGGATACGCCGGGAATGGGGGTGGAGTACTGCACACCCCAGCGGCGGCCACAGCAGTTGCCGGTGGCATAAAGGCCGGGGATGGGTTCCTTGTTCTGATCCAGCACATTCTGTCTTTCGTCAGTCCACAGACCGTCCACTGTGGCAAGGAATTCGTTGCCGATCTGAACGTGCTTGCGGAAGGCATAGAAGGGAGCCTTTTCTACAGGGCGGAGGATACGGGGATCCTTGCCGAAGTCCTCGTCACGGCCATTTTTGCAGAATTCATTGTACCGGGCGATGGAGCGGAGGAAATTGTCCTTCTTTTCGCCTTCGAAGCCCAGCATGTCACACAGCTCCTCCAGCGTGTCGGCGCAGTACATCCGCTCCTTGGGGTCGGATTTTTTGCCGCCGGGGCCGAAGGGGCCGCCAGGCATTCCCGCAGGATCACCGGGGGCGCCCATAGGAGGCATACCCTCGGGGCCGCCGGGCATACCGCCGGGGCC
>CAZFXB010000081.1:0-3681 GCA_964522835.1 uncultured Oscillospiraceae bacterium | reverse complement strand
CGGGGCCGCCGGGCATACCGCCGGGGCCACCAGGGCCACCCATAGGAGGCATACCGCCGGGCATGTCCGCAATATCAGGAGCTCCGCCTCCTTTGGGGCGGCCTGCGGGAGGCGTGTGAACCGGACGGCCATCCAGGGAGGAGCCCTCGGGGCCTGCCTTTCTGGCCTCTTCCATCTTGGCACGAATGCCGCTCATCTCATCTGGGTTGCTGGCCCAGATGGCGTTGTGGCCCGGGGCCTGGTAGGTGAGCAGCTCCTCCAGATTGTCGTCAAATACGCTGGTTACATAGCCATCGGGGAGACGGGCACCCTCTACACCGGAGAGAACAGCGTCGCCAAAGCCCTCGTTGCAGTACCGATTGCCGTCCCGATCCAGCCACACAGTGGCGGCGGTGCCGATGACCTGGTTGGGGAAGAAGTAGTTTGCACCCATGGTGGCGATGGGGCCGGGGGACATTCTGCCGCCTGCCCAAACACCCATACGGATGCCGCTGCCGTCCTGACCACGGACGGAGGCTACCACAACCTGTCCCTCTTCTTTCAAAGTGGCGATCTCTTCACACAGATCCTCCACCATTTCTGCATTCTTCGAGAAGTCACCGGCAGCCAGAATGACGCCCTTTTTGGCGTTGATCTGGATATAAGTACCGTCCTTCTGCTTTGCGACCACACCGGTGACACGATTTCCCGTCTTCACCAGCTGTTCGCCGGTGGTTTCCCACAAAAATTCTGCACCGTGCTCCTTGGCGATGGCCTGATTCAGCTTGGCTGTTTTGGACAGACTGGCAATGCCGGGGAATTCGGCGCAGCCAGGCCAGAATTTGAAGCCGGAGATGTCCCCGGTGAAGTTCTGATTGGTGGGCCAGTGGGTCACCACAATGGCGTCCTTCTGCTCCTGAGAAAGGGGCTCGATCATCCAGTCAAATGCGTCGCCGGAGGTTCTGACAAACTGCATTACCAGCTTGGGGTTGGAGCGGTTATTGCTCCGTACCTGCCAGTCATTTAAAAATTCAATTTCATCTACGTGGGGGATACCCCGGGAAGCGAGGAATTTGGAGTTGATATGGCCCAGGTCGTTGCCGACAGCGTGAAAAATGGACTCCTTCTGCTTGTCGATGGCAATTACCTTAGCCCCGGCCTCGGCGGCAGCACGGGCTGCAGCGGTTCCGGCATGAGCAACGCCGATGACTACCACATCGGTCTCCAGGGTTTTTGTAATCTGATCCTGGGGAATGGGGGCAGGGGGAATTCTCCAGGCGGCTTTCATATTGGGCATAGAATCACATCCTAATGTTGTTTTGAATATTTTAGCATTCGTAATTTCCCGGTGCAAGTAGCGATTTATGCGGTTTGTATCCGTTTGGGGCATGGAAAAGTATATTTGTGCCAGCGATGGTGGTGACAAGGCTTTTGTTTGGTGCTATGATAGGCAGGAAAGGCGGGATCGGAATGCTGAGTACAATATATGTGCAGTCCATGGGGGTGCTGACGCTATTGGCGTGCATCGGTATGATTCTATATCGAAGCCTGTGGAGCTGGGCCTGGAACCGGGGCCACGGTGGGCTTATTCAGGGCGTAACTGGGGGCCTGCTGGGCCTGTGGATTCTGGGGATCCTCTGGGCCACCCTGGGCCGTGCGCCGGGGCAGCGCCAGGGAATACTGATCCCCTTCTACAGCCTGTACCTGGGCGTTACAGAGAACCATGAGATGTTTCGCAGCATGTTTATGAATGTGCTGCTTTTTCTGCCTGGAGGATTTTTGCTGGGGCTTCTCGATGGTAAAGGCAGCGTGAGAAGGAAAGCGGGAATTCTAATACTGTCCAGCCTGGTGATTGAACTGCTGCAGTTTGGGTTTTGTCTTGGAAAGGCCGAGGTGGATGATGTGATCTGCAATGGCCTGGGGGCCATTTTGGGAATTCTGGCCGCAAAATTTGGTTCTAAATAAGGGCACTGCCTCATACAGTTGTATGAGGTGGTACGTATGAAGGGGAGCGCAACGGTTTTTGCTTCCATTTTGCTGCTGATCTGTGGAGGCGTCCTGCTCTCCGGCGTGAGCAGGGAGGACGGGGCGAAGAAGGTGGAAATGCTGGGGAGTGCCGTGTTGGAGCGGCAGCTGGGAACAGTGGCGACCCTGGCAGAGACGACAAAAAGCCCCTCCGTGACAGCGGTGCAGCCCTCCGCATTGCCGGAAAAGGTGCCCGTCCGTGTGGTGGAGGAGGCCTGGGACGAGGTAAAACGGGAGAAGGAAACGGAAACAACCCCGCCGGAACCCATTTCCCTGGAGGGGGTTGGGGCGCTGGAACTCAGAAATGAGACAAGCTATCCCGTGGAGCTGTCGGAGTTGCCGGAGCTGCCGGAGATTACAGGTACACCGGTGGTGTTAATTATGCACACCCATGGTACCGAGAGCTACTGTGAAGCCGCTCAGTCGGGATATCGTACCCAGGATCAGACCCAGAGCGTTCTGGCGGTGGGGGAAAGTATCCGCAGTGTGCTGGAGCAACAGGGGATCGAGGTGATCCATGATACGACCCTATGTGACTATCCGGAGTACACCGGAGCCTATAACCGGTCGAGAACTGTCATTGAAAACAATCTTTCAGAGCATCCTGAAATCAGTCTGGTGCTGGATATTCATCGGGATGCGGTGGAAAATACAGACGGGACCCAGATGCGGATGGCCTGTACCCTGGGGCAGCAGGAGGCCGCCCAGCTTATGCTGGTGGTGGGAACCGACGCCGGGGGACTGGAGCATCCCGGGTGGCAGACCAATCTGAGCCTGGGGGCAGTTTTACAGATGAGACTGTCGGAGCAGTATCCGGAGCTGATGCGGCCCCTGAATCTGCGGACAGAGCGATTCAACCAGGATCTGGCACCTATGACCCTTCTGGTGGAGGTGGGAGCCTCCGGAAATAGCTTGGAGGAGGCAAAATTCAGCGCAGAACTATTTGCAGAGGCCCTATCACAGGTGCTTTTAGCCTGTAAAGGGCAAAGTTCCTAAAGAACGGGGGGCAATTTCTACACTTTGACTAAAAGTTGAGGTTGACGAAACATGGCTCTTTGTGGTATATTTATCTCAACAAAACAAGCCGTTCGGGTTTGATTTTCTTTAGGGGGTATTCTTTGTGGATAATTTTGACAAGCTGAATGCTGAATTTGCTGATGTAGGCGGCCAGAAGCGCGGTTTTAAGTACTGGTTCTGGATGATTTTTGCCTATCTGTTCGATGTGGCAGGCATCGGCTTCGGTGTTTTTGCACTGCTGCCCGGCAACAATAAGTACATTTCCCTGCTGACTCTGCTCTGCGGCCTGTTTGCCTGTCAGACTGCTGCATGGGGTAAGGGCAAGGGCACCTGGAACAAGCCTCTGAGAATTGCTCAGTTCGCTGGTATTGCCGTTGTTGCTTTTGCTGCCGTCATCCTGTACATCATTCTGCCCATTGTCAATGGCTAATCCGATGTAAGCCCAGGCCGCTCCAATTTGGAGCGGCCTTTTCCTAATTTGTTCCCTGAATTAAGGGGGAGGTACTATGAATAAAACCAAGCTGAAAATACTTCCCAATCTCTTGAAGCTGCTGTTCCAGCGGGTCACCATGGTGGGCATCAGTATTCTGTGCCAGATCATCTTCTTTGCATTGATGATATGGAAGTTCAAGGATGTGAACGAGTGGATCTATGTGGGAC
>CAZFXB010000080.1:0-8826 GCA_964522835.1 uncultured Oscillospiraceae bacterium | reverse complement strand
AACATAACCTGTTCCGATAAAAAAGTGTCTGAGGCATCCGATGTTATAAGGCATACACTGGATGCAGCACACCTAATGAGTAGGGCGAAATGGAAAACAGCAGAAATAAGGGAAGCGCTTGCAACAAATGATTACGATTCCTGTTTTAATACCGCTCAAAAGTTCCTAAAAAAGTATCGAAACGTAATAAACGCCTATGCTTTTTTGACTGGTATTGTCGTTGTCAGTATAACCGCTGAGGAATCACGAGGAAAAGATATTGTGTATTGGCGGTCGGTGCTTCGATTTGTGGAAATGCTCCTTTATGCGGACGAAGCAATGCACTGCGGATTACAGTCTGTTATAGAAGAAAAAATACGCAAAATATTTTTCTCTGAACGTCAATGAAAAGTCGAACGGAGGTGTCAAAATGCTAATGAACAACAACGAATACCTCGACTTGGTACAGAACATCAAGCAGGAAATTCAGCACGCACAGTATAAGGCGGCACTGAGCGTCAACAGAGAGCTGGTTGAGCTTTACTACAACATCGGACGACTAATCAACGAGCACAAAACTTGGGGTAATAAGTTTATCGAAAATCTTGCCGCCGATATTAAGCTGTCATTCCCCGAGGCAAAGGGGTATTCTGTGCGCAACCTGAAATATATGGCAAAATTCGCCGCAACTTATCCCGATAAACAATTTGTGCAACGGGCTGTTGCACAAATTCCGTGGGGTCATATTGTGGTTTTGCTGGACAAATTTTCGGATGATACCGTGCGGAATTGGTATATTCAGAAAACGGCTGAGAATGGCTGGTCACGCAATGTGCTGATTCATCAAATCGAAAGTGGTCTGTACGAACGACAAGCCATCGCCAACAAAGTGAGCAACTTTGAAAATCGCCTTGCTTCGCCCCAGAGTGAGCTTGCTGTGCAAACCATGAAAGACCCGTACATTTTTGATTTTATTCCCTTCAAGGAAGATATGGTAGAACGGGACATTGAAAATGCTCTTGTAAAAGATGTGACGAAGCTGCTGTTGGAGCTGGGCACAGGCTTTGCGTTTCTTGGAAATCAGTATCACCTTAATGTGGGCGGTGATGATTTCTATATTGATCTGCTGTTTTACAATCTAAACCTCCGCTGCTATGTGGTGATCGAGTTAAAAACCGGCGAGTTCAAGCCGGAGTATGCAGGTCAGCTTAACTTCTATCTGTCTGCGGTGGATGGCATTTTGAAGAAGGATGGGGACAATCCCTCCATCGGTCTATTGCTTTGTAAGAATAAGAACGACTTGGTTGCCGAGTACGCACTCAAGGATATGTCCAAGCCTATGGGCGTCAGCGAGTATAAGGTCACCAGTAATCTGCCGGAGGAATTGGGCAAGCAGCTACCGTCCATCGAGGATATTCAGAAACGGATATGGAAATAGTATGGATTTCGTACAAGCGAGCGGACGGTTTTCCTGAATTTTTAAAGGGTCAAAAATGATCACATTTTTGACCCTTTAACCCTTTGAAATATTATAGAACAACGGACTGACTGATACTAAAATCTCATAATTCTGAACGTAAAAGTATTGGTTTTTACACAAAAAATGTTTATAAATTTGGGCTGAATTATTTGAGTCCCGCCATCCGCACCAGCAAAACTCCTTGAAAACCATGTGTTTTCAAGGAGTTTTTTCTTTTTATTGATCGAATGCGAAGCAAAGGGTCTCTTTTTGGTGGCTGTCGCTGGACATTATGGTTTTGCCCCCCCGGTCACGGATATAACATAGGATTCTGGGGGCCGGATAGGGCAGGGCTTTATAGCCCCGGGAGATGGCCCCGGTGTTGATTTCAAAGGGAACCTGGAAGGGAAGCAGGATGTCCAGCGCTTTTTTCCAGGCGGCCTCATATCGGGGGTGGCTTTCGTCGAAAAGGGGCTCCTGATCGTTGAACTTGGTGATTAGGTCGAAGTGACCGATGATGTTGGCACCGGTTTTCGTTACCACCTGGGCAACGGTACTAAAATAGTCCTCCACCAAGAGGTAGATATCTCCGCCGTAGTAGTTTTTTGCGGCGGATTTTAAAATCTCCGGACTTTCGTCCACAGGGATATAATGCTCTCCAGCCTTTAGATAGTGAACAGAGCCAATGATATAATCAAATCCATCGGTGGAGGCGGTGGAATAAAAGTCCTGCTCCACGCCGCAAAGAATCTCAATTCTGCTGCCATAGAGGTTTTTTAATCGCTGGATTTCACGGCGATAGGCCCATGTTCCGTCAGGGGACATGCAGTAGCTTTCGTCAAAAAAGGTGTAGGAATGGCCGGAAAAGCCGATACAGGTCATGTTTTTTTGGATTGCCTCCTGAACCATGGCCTCCGGGGTGTCCTTGCCGTCGCAAAAGGTGGTGTGGGTGTGAAGGTCACGGCGGGTCATGAGGTCATTTTCTCCTGCTTTACCTTATGGTCAATGACGTGCCGGGAGGCCAGCTCCTTCTGGATTTCCTCCAGAGAGATGCCCATTTCCGTCATCAGCACCATCACGTGATAGGCAAGGTCTGCGATTTCATAGATGGTTTCCCTTTTGTCCTGATCCATGGCGGCAATGATGACCTCGGTGCTCTCTTCGCCCACTTTTTTCAGAATTTTGTCCATGCCCTTTTCAAAGAGGTAGGTGGTGTAGGAGCCTTCCTTTTTCTCTGTTTTTCGGCCCGCAATCAGCTCCATCAGCCCCTGGTAGGAGAATTCCTCTAAACTGTCGCTGTGCCACAGCGGATCATAGAAGCAGGATTCTGCTCCGGTGTGGCAGGCGGGGCCATCCTTTTCCACCATCACAAGAAGGGCATCTCCGTCGCAGTCGGCGGTGATGGACACAATGTGCTGATAGTTTCCGCTGGTTTCACCCTTGAGCCAAAGCTCCTGCCGGGAGCGGCTCCAGAAGCAGGTCAGGCCCCGTTCCATGGAGATATTCAGGCTCTCACGGTTCATGTAGGCCAGGGTCAAAACCTGCTTTGTGACTGCGTCCACCACAATGGCGGGGATCAGTCCTTTTTCGTCAAACTTTAATTTATCAATGGAAATCATGGTATCGCTCCTAAATTCGTACTGGGATGCCTTTGCTGGCAAGGGCATTTTTCAGGTCTGGGATGGGGACTTCGCCAAAGTGAAAGATGGAGGCTGCCAGGCCCGCATCCACTTTGGGCAGGGTTTCAAACAGCTCAACAAAGTGGCCAATATTTCCCGCACCCCCGGAGGCGATGACAGGAACGGAAACTGCCTCGGAGACGGCCTTTAGCATCTCCAGGTCAAAGCCCCCCTTGACACCATCGGTGTCGATGGAATTGAGCACCACTTCTCCGGCTCCCAGGGAAACACATTTCTGAATCCAACTGATGGCCTCCAGACCCGTATTCTCCCGGCCACCCTTGGCAAACACCCGGAATACACCATCCACACGTTTTACATCTGCGGAAATTACCACGCACTGGCTGCCGTAACGGGCGGCGGCCTGGGCAATCAGGTCTGGATTTTGGATGGCTCCAGAGTTGACGCTGACCTTGTCGGCGCCGCATTTCAGCACCCGGTCAAAGTCGGAAAGCTGCCGGATACCGCCCCCTACGGTCAGAGGAATAAAAATGGTTTGGGCTACCTGGCGAAGCACATCTGTAAAAAGGCTCCTGTTTTCACTGGAGGCGGTGATATCGTAAAAAACCAACTCGTCAGCGCCCTGTTGGGAGTAGTATTTTGCCAGCTCCACCGGGGAAGAAACGTCGGAAAGATCCTTGAAGTTTACACCCTTTACCACTCTGCCGTCCTTTACATCCAGGCAGGGGATAATTCGTTTTGTAATCATTTTGCTACCTCGATTGCTTCCTTCAGGGAAATGGATCCCGTGTAGTATGCCTTGCCGATGATGGCTCCATAAAGCCCTTGTTCCCGGAGCCGCCGAACATCATCCAGGGAGGAAACGCCGCCCGAAGCGGTGATGTTCAGGTGCAGCTGCTGACCCAGCTGCTGGTAGAGGCTGTGGTTGGTGCCCTTCATGGCTCCGTCTCTGGAAATGTCGGTGCAGATCAGCGTTTTTACCCCAAGGGTCTCCATGTGCTGGGAAAAGGAGAGAAAATCATACTGAGATTGCTGAGTCCAGCCTTCAATGGCCACATATCCGTCCCGGATGTCCACGCCTACGGCGATTTTTTCGCCGTATTTCTCCAGAGCCTTTACCAGCAGCGTCTGGTCTGTCACGGCAGCGGTACCCAGAATGACCCGATCCACCCCCAGATCAAGATATCGGTCGATGGTTTCCATGCTGCGGATGCCGCCGCCTACCTCAGTAAACAGTCCGGTGCCGGACACAATGGAGTCGATCACCGCTAAATTGGGGGTAAGGCCATCCTTAGCCCCCTCCAGATCCACAAGGTGAATGCAGGAAGCACCCTGAGCCTCAAAATCCCTGGCAATCTCCAGGGGATTGCTGCTGTAGACGGTCATACGATTATAGTCGCCCTTGAACAGCCGGACGGCTTTCTTTTCGTAGAGATCAATGGCTGGAAAAATCAGCATGGAGATCCTCCCTTCATTTCGCAAAAGGCTCTTAGAATGTTCAGCCCCACAGTGCCGCTCTTCTCCGGATGGAACTGGCAGCCAAATACGTTGCCCTTTTCCACAGCGGCGGTCAGGGGAGCGCCGTATTCGGCCCAGGCGATGAGACTGTCCTGGCACTGGGCAGCATAATAGGAGTGGACAAAGTATACATGATCCCCTTCGCTGATGTAGCGGAACAGGGGAGAGGACTTTGAAAAATGGAGTGCATTCCAGCCAATATGGGGAACCTTTAATTCCTGGGGAATCACCTGGGAAATGGGCTGTACAGTTCCGGGAATCAGTCCCAGTCCAGGATGAACGCCGTATTCCTGACTGCTGTCAAACAGCAGCTGCATCCCAAGGCAGATGCCTAAAATGGGCGTTCCACGGCTGGCGGCATCCAGAATTACCTGATGAAGGCCCGTATTTCTCAGCTTCTCGGCGGCATTCCCAAAGGCCCCGACTCCGGGCAGGATGATCCGGTCTGCGGTCATCAGCTCCTCCGGGGCGCCGGTGACTTTTGCCTCAGCACCAATGGCCCGGAGGGAGCTTTGAAGGGAGAAGAGATTTCCCACGCCGTAGTCTACGATGGCGGTCATACCAGCACCCCCTTGGTGGAGGGAATCTCATCGGCGGCAAGTGGGTCTATGGCAACGGCCTGCCGCAGGCTCCGTCCGCAGGATTTAAAAATGCCCTCTATAATGTGGTGGGAGTTCTTGCCGGAGAGCTGACGAATGTGCAGGGTGCAGGCGGCGTTTCGTACAAATCCCAGGAAAAACTCTTCGCACAGCTCTGTGTCGAAATCTCCTACCTTGGGGGCGGGAATCTGGGCATCGAAGGAAAGATGGCTCCGGCCGGAAAGATCCACCGCTGTTAAAATCAGAGCCTCGTCCATGGGGAGCAGCATACTGCCGTACCGCTGGATGCCACGTTTTTCTCCCAGTGCATCCCGGAATGCACAGCCCAGAGCAATGCCCACATCCTCGGTGGTGTGGTGGGCATCCACCTGAAGATCGCCCTGGCAGTTAAGCTCCAGATCAAATCTGCCGTGCTTTGCAAACAGGGTCAGCATGTGATCCAGAAACCCACAGCCGGTCTGTATGCTGCTATTTCCTGTGCCGTCCAGATTAAGGGCCAGGGCAATTTTGGTTTCTGCTGTATTTCGGTTGATCTGAGCCTGTCTCATAGCGTCAGTTCCTTTCTTAAAAGGTTCAGTAGAATGTCCATCTGGGGTCTAGTACCAATGGTGATGCGGATATAGTCCCGGGTCTGGGGCTGGTCAAAGTGCCGCACCAGCACGCCGGATTGCTTTAGATTTCGGTACAGCGTTTTACCGTCTATGGCGGGGTGTTTGGCGAAGAGAAAGTTGGTGGTGGAGGGGGTCAGGATAAAGCCCAGGGCCCGGAGCTGCTCGGCGGTATATTCCCGGTTTTCTATGATGGTTTGGCAGTTCCTTTGGGTGTAGTCCTGATCCTCCATGGTGCCAAGACCGGCGGCCAGGGTCATGGTGTTGATGTTATAGGGGTTGGTGGAATACTTGATGGTACGAAGATCCCGGATCAAGGCTCTGCACCCAACGCCGAAGCCAAGCCGGGCCCCCGCCATGGAGCGGGATTTGGAGAAGGTCTGCGTTACCAGCAGGTTGTCATATTGATGGATCAGAGGTACACAGCTTTCGTTGCCAAAGTCCACATAGGCTTCATCCACCACCACCAGTCGATTCGGATTGGCCCGGAGCAGGGCTTCGATTTGAGCGGGGGAAAGAGCAATGCCGGTGGGGGCGTTGGGATTGGCCAGAAAAAGGGTCTCCGGAGCGTCCATATAGTCCTGGAGATTCACGGTGAAGTCTGAATTCAGAGGAATCTGCCGATAGGGGACATGATTCAGAGAAGCGAACACGGAATAAAACCCGTAGGTAATGTCGGGAAAAGCGGCACCCTTGTTACAAAAGGCCATAAAGGCAAAATTCAGAATTTCGTCGGAGCCATTGGTCAGCAGAATTTCCTCCGGGCTGACCCCCAGGTGGGCACTAAGGGCCTCTGTCAGCTTACGGCACTCCGGATCCGGGTAAAGATTGGCCCGCTGGGCCGCCTCCTGCATATAGGCAAGTGCCTTTGGAGAGGGGGGGAAAGGGGATTCGTTGGTGTTCAGCTTTACGTACTGCATATCCTGGGGCTGCTCTCCCGGTGTGTAGGGGGAGAGAAGACTGTATTTGCTGCTGAAAAATCTGCTCATTTGGGTTCCTCCTCCAGCCGAATCAGTGCACTTCTGGCGTGGCCGGTAAGCCCCTCCTGACGGGCAAAATAAGCCACATCTTCACCCAACTCCTCCAGAGCCTCACGGGTGAAATAGGTGTACTGGGTCTTTTTGATGAAATCATCCACGGAAAGGGGGCTGGAGAACCGGGCAGTGCCTCTGGTTGGCAGGGTGTGGTTGGGGCCTGCCATATAATCGCCCAACGCCTCTGGGCAGTTCTTCCCCAGGAAGATGGAACCGGCATGGCGAATCTCACCCAAGTAGGAGAAGGGATCCTCCACGCAAAGCTCCAGATGCTCCGGGGCAATCTCGTTGGCAATCTGGATGGCGGTTTTTAGGGAATCTGCCACAATGATTTTGCCGTTGTTGTCGATGGAGGCCCGGGCAATCTCGTAGCGGTCAAGGGACTGGATCTGTACCTCAATTTCGGCCTGGACAGCCTTTGCCAAAGCGGGGCTGTCGGTCACCAGAACGGCACTGGCCAGCTTGTCGTGCTCGGCCTGAGAGAGAAGGTCTGCGGCAACATGTCTGGGGTTACAGGTTCCGTCTGCCACCACCAGAATTTCGCTGGGGCCGGCAATCATGTCGATGGACACCTGACCGTATACCTGCTTCTTTGCCTCTGCCACAAAGGCGTTGCCGGGGCCAACAATTTTGTCCACCCGGGGGATGGTCTCCGTGCCATAGGCCAGGGCGGCAATGGCCTGTGCGCCACCTACCTTGAAAATTTTGTCTACCCCTGCTACGTGGGCAGCCAGAAGAACTCCGGGGTTTACCTTGCCGTCCTTGCCGGGGGGTGTTACGATCACCACCTGGCCGCAGCCTGCAATTTTGGCGGGGATGGCATCCATGAGAACGGTGGAGGGATAGGCGGCGGTGCCTCCGGGGACATAGAGCCCGGCTTTGTCAATGGGGATAATCCGCTGCCCCATGACCACACCCTTTTCGCCTGTTAGGACAAAGCTGTTTCGAACCTGGCTCCGGTGGAACCGGCGGATATTCTCTGCTGCTTTCTCCAGTACGGCGATAAACTTGGGATCGGCCTGGGCAACAGCCTCCTGAATTTCCTCCGGTGTTACCACCAGTGAGGAGAGATCAACGCCGTCAAACTGGCGGCAGTATTGGAAAAGCGCCTGGTCGCCCTGCTCCTTCACATTTTTTAAAATGGCACTGACGGTTTCTTCCACATTGACCGCAGTCACGGCTCTGGCGAAGATATCCTGGTTTGCGACCTGACCGTAGTTTAAAATCGAAATCATGGGTTATCCCTCCTTTAATTGTTGACGAAGGCCCTGTACCAGTCCCTCGATTTCATGCCCCTTAAATTTAAAGGCGGACTTGTTTGCAATAAGCCGGGCACTGATGGGAAGAATGGTTTCTACCACCGCAAGATGGTTTTCCTTCAGCGTGGTTCCGGTTTCCACAATATCTACGATTACATCGGATAGACCCAGAATGGGGGCAAGCTCAATGGAACCGTTGAGATGGATGATATCAATGTCCCGGCCCTGGGCAGCGTAAAAGCTTTTGGTGATGTTGGAGAATTTGGTGGCCACCTGTAGGGTCTTCCGGGGATCCTCACGGTAATCTGTCTTGGCGGCCACCGCCATGCGGCATTTGCCCACGCCCAAATCCAAAAGCTCATAGACCTCTGGAGCATATTCCAGCAGAATGTCCTTTCCGGCTACGCCAATGTCGGCAGCACCCCGCTCTACATAAATGGCCACATCCGAGGGCTTTACCCAGAAATAGCGGAGCTGCTTTTCCTGGTTTTCAAAAATCAGCTTCCGGTTCGTCTCCCGAATTGAGGGGCACTCAAACCCGGCCTGTTCGAACATGGCATATACGGTTTCGCCCAGCCGGCCCTTGGGCAGTGCGATATTAAGCATCGTTTTCAAGAATTTCCACCCCTCTCTGCTGCATTTTCAGCAGCTGCTTATAGGTTAGCTTGTCCGGGACAGTGCGAAGGGCTGTGACCCGTTTTCCGTCGGAGGAAAAAAGATTTATATCGGC
>CAZFXB010000079.1:0-9044 GCA_964522835.1 uncultured Oscillospiraceae bacterium | reverse complement strand
CGGGTGGCTATGCTGGCCGCAGAATAAACCAGTTCAAAATCATCCACCTCGTTGGGAATCAGCAGATAGCCGATCCGCTCACCGGGCAGGGACAGGGATTTACTCCAGCTATAGCCCACGATGGTATTGGCGTAATACTTAGTCAGGAAGGGTACCTCCACCCCGTCATAGACCAGCTCCCGATAGGGCTCATCGGAAATAAGATAGATGGATGTACCAAATTCGTGCTGCTTTTCCCGTAAAATCCGGCCCAGCTCCATGCAAGTCTCATGGGAATAGACCACACCGGTGGGATTGTTGGGGTTATTGATAATAACCGCCTTGGTCTTCGGCGTAATCTTCTCCCGAAATTCCTGAAGATTGGGCTGAAAATCCACCGTATTGGGGGAAACCACCTTTAAAACACCGTCATAGTTCATCACGTAGTTTCCATACTCGGTGAAGTAGGGAGCAAAGGTCAGCACCTCATCCCCGGGATTCAGCAGGGTTTTCAAAATCACATTCAAACCACCGGCGGCACCTACGGTCATAATCACATTGACCGCTGAAAAGTCCGTGCCGAACCGGCGATTTAAGTTTTCTGCCACGGTCTGACGCACATCCTCATAGCCCACATTGGACATATAGCCGTGAATCTCCAGTGAATCTTCCTGCTGGAGGATATCCAAAACGGCACGCTCCACAGCTTTGGGCGCAGGCACCGAAGGATTCCCCAGAGAGAAGTCAAATACGTTCTCCTTACCCACTTCCCGGGCCATCTGCTGGCCCTCTTCAAACATGGCCCGAATGACAGAGTTGTTCTGGGCCAATTTCTGCATTTTTTCAGAGATCATGGAGTATCACCTTTCAGTTATCTTTCGTCATACGGCCCCAGCTGCGGCTCAGCTCCACCGCAGTGTGCCAACGATCCCTGAGACGCTTCCTTGTGTCCGGGGTCATGTTGGGGGTAAAGATTCGATCCGTCTGCTGGAGCTGAGAAAGCTCCTGGGTGCTGCTCCAAACGCCGGTGGCAAGGCCCGCCAGGAAGGCAGCACCTGCCGCAGTAGTCTCCACCATTTTGGGGCGAAGCACAGGAATATCCAGCATATCCGCCTCAAACTGCATCATAAAATCGCTGACGGATGCACCGCCATCCACCCGAAGCTCTGCCATAGAGGTGCGGGCTTCCAGCGCCATGGTGTCCACCAGATCGCCAACTTCGTAGGCGATGGCCTCCAGCACCGCACGACACATGTGGGCCTTGCCGGTTCCTCTTGTCAGGCCGAAAAAGGTGCCCCGGGCATCCACGTCCCAGTAGGGCGCACCCAGTCCAGTAAAGGCAGGCACAAAGAATACGCCATCGTTGGTTTTCAGGCTCTCTGCCTGAATATCACACTCATGGGCAGCAGCAATAATCCCGCATTCATCCCGAAGCCACTGAATGGCAGAACCTGCATTGAAGGCACTTCCCTCCAGCGCATAGGTTGTTTCACCGTTCAGACTCCAGGCCACAGAGGTCAGCAGCCCCCGGCTGGAACGAACGCTTTCGCTGCCGGTATTAAGCAGGGTAAAGCAGCCGGTTCCATAGGTATTCTTGGCCTGTCCCGGTGCAAAGCACCCCTGACCAAAGAGGGCAGCGGCCTGATCTCCCGCAGAGCCGGAGATGGGAACCCCGCTTAGGGCTTCCAGTCCACGAAGGCTGGGTGCAATATGTCCATACACCATAGAAGAGGGGACAGGCTGGGGCAGCATAGCCTGGGGAATGCGCAAAAGTGCCATCAGTTCCTTGTCCCAGCACAGATGATCGATATCAAACAGCATGGTTCGGGAGGCATTAGAGTAATCTGTTACATGTACCTTCCCACCGGTCAGATTCCAGATCAGCCAGGAATCCACATTGCCAAAGAGAATCTCGCCCTTTTCCGCTCTTACCTGAAGGGCAGGATCCTGATCCAGCATCCAACGGATCTTGGTGCCTGAAAAATAGGGATCCACCAAAAGTCCGGTTTTCTGTAAAATCATGTCGCTGCAGCCCTGATTGGTAAGCCGTGAGCAGATTTCAGCCGTTCTGCGGCACTGCCAGACAATGGCATTGCCCACAGGCTTGCCCGTTTCCTTATCCCAGAGTATGGTGGTTTCCCGCTGATTGGTGATGCCTACAGCAGCAATATCCGTAGGACTCAGGCCGCTTTTTTCAAAAGCCTCAGCCATGGCCAGAAGCTCCGTAGATAGAATTTCCATAGGGTCGTGCTCCACCCAGCCGGGCTTGGGATAATGCTGGGTCAGGGGATACTGCGCCTTGGTAACGATCTGCCCAAATCGGTCAAAAATAATCGCACGGGAAGAGGTGGTGCCTTGATCCACCGCCAATACATAGCCATTCATAGCTTCCACTTCCTTTCATAGCTATAGTTTCGCCCAAATCCGGTGGAAAGTCAATAACTTTTCCCATTTATCATGGCAAATTCAACGAATTTTTTATTCCCCTGTTGTATCTTCACACATTTCTGGTATAATAATTCGAAATCACAGGAAGAGCGGAGTGATATCCTTGAACAAAGTTCTAAAGAAAAAATCCTTAAAATCTCTCATGCCAAAAATTATCACCGCAGCAATTCTGACCCTTCTGCTGCTGGGAATCGCAGGGCAGGGGCTGATTCTTATGCTTCTGGGGCCCACCGATTTGACGGAGACCACCCAGGCTGATGCCCAGGGAACGTATGTCTCCTTTGATGCCAGCGAGGTAATCGTGGCCTTTGCCACCTGGTCCAAGACCACAGATTCCAAGACCCAGGTGCTGGAGACCTATTACCTTCTTCCTTATGGGGAGGATCAGTACATCGCCGTAATGGATTCGAAAGAAACGAATGTCAGCGTACTGGAGCGGGCCATGGATCAGAGCCATGAATACTACATGGGCGACCTTGAAACCCTGACCCGGCTCGGTAAAATTTCCGGCACAGTGAAGCCTCTGGAAGATGGCATGATTGACTACATGGTAGACTGCATCGAAAGCTACACCCTGCCCGGTTACGTGGAGGGGGGCAATACGGAAGCTCTGATTGTTCCCATTCAGGTAAACCTGAATCAGATTGGATTTCTAAATGACCGCATTGTTCTTTTGCTGGGCGGCCTGGGCCTTGTATTCCTGGTCATCACCCTGGCGCTGCTGATTCCCGCCCTGACTGGCGCTTATCAGAAAAAGGCTCTGGCCCAGGTGCTGGACTCCATGACCCTGGAAGAGGCAGAAAAGGACTTTGCAGCCGCTGCTGTCATTGAAAATGTCCATGCCGGGGCTGTAATCTGGTATCAGAAGGGTGCATCCACCAAGGCGATCAAATCCCGGGATATTCTCTGGGGCTATATTATGCCGGAGCCTCTGGTGGTCAGCAAGTACCGCTGGCCCGTGAGCCTTTATGACGAAAATCAGAACTGCACCCGGATCTGCTTTATGGAGAAAAAGGATTGCCAGAAGCTGCTGGATGCCATTGCCTCTCAGGGCCATCCCTTTATCGGAACCTACACCTCTGATCTGGCTCAGAAGTTCAAAAACGATCTGCCCGGGTTTATTGCAGAGGCAAAGAAACAAAATCATGCTGAATAACAAAAAAACGGGCGTATGCCCGTTTTTTTCGCCCCATCTATGCACAAAAATCTATAAACTATTCTCTATTCTTTATTCTCTATTATCTTTTTCACCATATCGTACCATTGTGCGCCGCCATGCTGGGAATCTGAAAGGCCACGGCAGGAAAAGCCCATGTGCGCATACATACTGATTTTCTCCCGCTTGCAGGTCAAAATCAGACCAATCTGATCGCCTTCCTTGCAGCGACGGACCAAAGCTTCCATAAGCGCCTTTGCGATTCCCTTGTGCTGATACTCCGGCAGTACCGCCAGTCCAAACACGGTCTGCCAGGGATTTTTAATGCTGTGGGGACAGTCCGGCTCATACAATTCGTCTCCCAGATATGGCTCCGTGGTACAGCAGCCATTGATAATCCCAATGATTCTGTTTTCATGCTCGGCCACAAGGAAACGCTCTGGAAAGAGCCGGATCCGGGTTTCAAAAGCTGCCCTGGTTGCAGCCTCAGCCGCAGGGAAGCATGTATTTTCTACCAAACACACCCCCTCTAGATCGTTTAAGGTCACTTGCCTGATTTTTACGTTCAATTTGCACACCTCGGCCCTGTTTTTTCTCCTATTTTATCAGTTAGACCAACGAAATACAACCTTCCCGTTGCATCTTTCCAGAAGAAATGGTATACTTTATTACACCACATTCAGAAAGTATTTTCGGTATGGAGGGCTTTTATGAAATTTACAAAGATGCAGGGCATCGGCAACGATTATGTGTATGTAAACTGCTTTCAGGAAACAGTAAGGAATCCGTCCCAGGTGGCCCAATTCGTCTCTGATCGACACTTCGGCATTGGCTCTGACGGTCTGATTATGATCTGCCCCTCAGAGGTGGCCGACTGCAAAATGGTTATGTATAACGCAGACGGAACCCAGTCGCAAATGTGCGGCAACGGTGTCCGCTGTGTGGGCAAATACATTCATGACAAAGGGTTGACAGACAAGGAAATTGTCACAGTGGAAACTCTGGGCGGCATTAAGGTTCTGGAGCTTCACCTGAAGGATGGTATGGTAGACACCATCACCGTGGACATGGGGGAGCCGGAGCTGGTACCGGAGAGGATCCCGGTAAAAACAGACGCAGCAATTTTCAAAGAGCAGCCTGTGGAGGTGCTGGGTAAAACTTATCTTGTTACTGCCGTTTCCATGGGAAATCCCCACGGGGTCACCTTTATAGAAAATACAACAGAACTGGATTTAGAGGCCATTGGCCCCCTGTTTGAGCATCACCCCCTGTTCCCGGAACGCACCAATACCGAGTTCATTCAGGTAATAGACCGCAATACCTTAAAAATGCGTGTTTGGGAGCGGGGCTCTGGCGAGACCCTGGCCTGCGGCACCGGGGCCTGTGCTTCTCTGGTGGCCTCTGTTCTAACCGGAAAAACCGGCCGGGAAGCTACCTTACAGCTTTTGGGCGGTAATCTTCATATCCGCTGGGATGAAGCAACCAACCACATATATATGACAGGCCCCGCCGCCTTTGTATTTGACGGGGAAATTGATTTAAGTCACATTGAAGGAGTGTAAAACAATGGCAAACATTAACAAAAACTATGGAAAGCTGCCTGGCAGCTATCTGTTTGCAGAGATCGCCCGCCGGGTGGCCGCCTACTCCGCAGAGCATCCGGAGGTGGAGCTGATTCGGCTTGGCATTGGTGATGTGACCCGGCCCCTTTGCCCCGCTGTCATTGAAGCCATGCACAAGGCAGTAGATGAAATGGGACAGGCTAAAACCTTCCGGGGCTATGGCCCGGAGCAGGGCTACGACTTCCTTCGTAAGGCCATTCAGAAAAACGACTTCGCTGCCCGTGGGGCAGACATTAACATGGACGAGATTTTCGTCTCTGACGGAGCCAAGAGCGACTGCGGCAACATCGGGGACATTTTCGGTACAGACAATATTGTAGCTGTCTGCGACCCTGTATACCCGGTATACGTGGACACCAATGCCATGGCCGGACGGGCAGGGGAGTACCTTTCTGAAATTCAGCAGTGGAGCAACATTTACTATATGCCCACCACCGCTGAAAACAATTTTGAACCGGAGCTTCCCAAGAGCCACGTGGATCTCATTTATCTCTGCTCTCCCAACAACCCCACCGGTACTGCGCTGAACCGTCAGCAGCTTCAGAAGTGGGTGGACTATGCCAACGAGAACGAGGCTGTGATTCTCTTTGATGCAGCCTACGAGGCCTTTATTACAGAGGACAACATTCCCCACACCATCTACGAGATCCCCGGAGCCAAGTCCTGCGCCATTGAGTTCCATTCCTTCTCGAAAACCGCCGGATTTACCGGCAACCGTTGCGCTTACACCGTAGTGCCCAAGGAATTGATTCGGCAGGGCATGAGCCTGAACGCCATGTGGAACCGTCGCCATACCACCAAGTTCAACGGTGTCCCCTATATTGTGCAGCGTGGTGCCGAGGCCACCTACTCTCCGGAGGGCCGGAAGCAGGTCATGGACACCATTGCCTTCTACCAGGAAAACGCCCGGGTCATCCGGGAGGGCCTTACCGCTGCGGGTCTGGAGGTCTATGGCGGCGTAAACTCTCCCTACGTCTGGTTTAAAACTCCCACCGATTCCTGGAGCTTCTTTGATCGGCTTCTGAAAGAGGCCGGTGTGGTTACAACCCCCGGTGCCGGCTTTGGCCCCAGCGGCGAAGGCTATATCCGTGTTACTGCCTTTGGCGGTGCAGAGGCCACCCGTCAGGCTGTGGAGCGAATCATCGCTCTGATGAAGTAAAAATATACCCCGGAGCAGAATGATTGAACTGCTCCGGGGTATTCTATATTTATTCCTCCAACACTCGTCTGCACATATCCCGGTATTCTTCTTTTACCTGCTGGGGTGCCAGAATCTTCACTCTGCCAGCAAAGCTGAATACCCAGGAGAAGAACACCGGGGATACGTCCACCTTTGCAGTAACGTGGAACGTGCCGTCTCCCTGTGGAATCATCATCACATCCCGGCCGAATTTATCCACGCAGGAATCTGCCAGAGAGTCCTGGAAGGACAGGGTCACATTCTGAAGTGTGCCGCCGAACATGCCAAAGACCTGTTTGGAATAGCTGGCCATGTTCAAATCCCGGTATTGCTCCGGGCATAATCTGGGTGTATGGGTCAGCTGAATTTTCGCCATACGGTCCACCCGATAGTGGGTCTTGCCCCGCTCCTCCGTATGGGCCACCAAATAATAATTCTCACTTTCCCAGCATAAACCGTAGGGAGAGGCCCGATACTGTTTGTCCCGTGGAACCCGTGTGCCGTCGCTTTTATACTCGAGATATTGAAAGGTGATCTCCGAGTTCTGAGAAATTGCCCCATAGAGGGCATCCACATTGTAGTAAATCTGCTCGTTGTCCGCTTTGGGACGACCAACCAGATGTACCTGACGCCGAAGCTGCCCCGCTGCATACCGGGATGTAAGCTTTTCCAGTTTTCCAATCAGCTCATAGGACTTTTTTTCCGTAATACACCGGGAGCACTGAACTGCATCGGCCAAAAGCTTTAATTCCGGCAGTTCAAAATCCCGGGATGCCAGAAAATAGCCCCGTTTTTCATGGACAATATCCCATCCCTGATCCTGTAGCAGAGCAATATCCCGATAAATACTCTTCCGTTCAGATGGTATATTCCTCTGTGCCAGCTTTTCCTCCAATGCCTCTGCATTGAGCCGATGGTTCTCATCGGTCTCCTGAGAGAAAATATCCATAAGAGCCATAAGCCGCTGCTTGGTATATTCCGTTTTCGCCATGGTGCATCCCTCCTGAGAAGAGTTTAGCATAGTTTTCAAAGAAGTACAAAGGTTATCTTGCATTTTGTCGTATTTTCTGGTATATTTGGGGTATATTCTGAATTTCCCAGGAGGCACTATGAAGATTCTGGTTGTTTCTGATATCGAAAGCAAATATATCTGGGATCATTTTGACCCGGAGCGGTTTCGTGATGTCAAGATGATTATTTCCTGCGGCGATCTGTCCGCCAAGTATCTCTCCTTCCTGGTAACTATGATCCCGGCCCCTCTGTTCTATGTGCCCGGGAACCACGACAAGCGCTACGAAAAAGAGCCGCCCGAGGGCTGCATCAATATCGATGGCCGGGTTGTAATCTACAAAGGCATCCGCATTATGGGTCTGGGAGGATGTAAGAGCCCCCAGCCCAAGACCTATGAGTATTCCGATGACCAGATGTGGCGTAAGGTTCAGAAGCTGGAGCCTCAGCTAAAAAAAGTGAAGGGCCTGGATCTGTTTGTGACCCATGCCCCTGCCATTGGTCTGGGAGACGGGCCGGATCTGTTCCACGAGGGCTTTCATTCCTTCCGCTATGTGGACGATGTCTACAAGCCCGCCATTCATTTTTATGGCCATCGGCATTTGGGTGAAAACCCCATGGATCGTCGGGCCATCTATCCCTACAACGACACGGTTATGATTAACGCCTGCGGCTACAAGCTGGTGGATTTTGATCCCGGTGTGCCTATGGATGCCCCGCTGGGAACCCAGCCAATTCTGGAAATGCCCACCCCCGTACCGCCAAAGCGAATGTTTGTCCCCTTTTGGAGATAATTTTCCCCGCCGAAGGGCGGGGTTTCTTCATTTTTATATAGAAACGAAAGAAATTTACACAAACTTTATATAGATTACACAAACTTTTTATTTCCTCTTTCAGTTTTCGCCTCTTTCTGTTATCATATATGAAGAGAGGTGCGGTCATTTGGCACCTCATGAGCATACTGAGAAATAAGGGGAGCGGAGCTCTCCAGGGAACAAATACGGGACTGAAAAGGAAGGAAATTTGAAATGACGATTTTGCAATTTTTCTCTCTGCTGGGCGGTGTAGGACTGTTCCTATACGGCATGACCATTATGTCCTCGGGACTGAAAAATGCCTGCGGCGAAAACCTGCGGGTCATTTTGGAGCACGCTACCAAGAATAAATTTGTATCCGTGGCAGTGGGTATCGCCATCACCATGCTGATCCAGAGCTCATCGGCTACAGATGTGATGGTCATCGGATTTGTAAACTCCGGGCTTATGACCCTGTCCCAGGCAATCGGCGTTATTATGGGTGCCAACATTGGTACCACCATTACAGCTCAGATCACCGCCTTTAACATCAGCGCCTATGCCCCCCTGATTCTGTTTATTGGTGCAATTATGTACCTGTTCTTTAAGAAGAACATGGTAAAATATATCGGCTGTGTCATTATGGGCTTCGGTATGCTCTTCCAGGGTATTGCCCTGATGAAGGCCGCCATTGCCCCCCTTTCCCAGAGTGAGATGTTCATCTCCATGATCTCCACCCTGGAAAACCCCATCATCACCGTAATCTTTGGTGTACTCTTTACTGCGCTGCTTCAGAGTTCCTCCTCCTCCACAGTTATTTTCCAGGCTTTTGCCGTGGAGGGCATCATCAGCTACAA
>CAZFXB010000078.1:0-9075 GCA_964522835.1 uncultured Oscillospiraceae bacterium | reverse complement strand
CAAAGCCTTCTCCTTGAGGAGAAGGTGGCGGCGAAGCCGCCGGATGAGGTGTTACTCAGGTTTAAAAGCAAGAAACCTGTTGAAATAGATACCATGGACACCTCATCAGTCAGCCTGGCGGCTGCCAGCTTCCCCTCCAGGGGAAGCCTCTGGCCGGTGCGAATTCGCCCGGGATTCTACGTAATTTTGCCCGGTTCTGCCGGGCATGATGAATCATGCCCCTACGCACAGGGTGGTGGCCTGTCTGTAGGGGCGATTATCAATCGCCAGCTGGCAGGAATTCCCTTCGGCCCCACACCGGTGAAGTCGCTTACTGGTGTGGAATGACATGTTGGAAGACAAAACCCCAGCCCTCTTCGGAGGGCTGGGGGAGTGGGTTATGTTGAAAATCAGCCTGCCAGATAGGCATCCAGTGCCTCCTGGTAAAGCTCGGTCATACGGGTAAGGCCCATGCTGTTGGCATTTTCGATGGCCTCCCGATAGCCCTGCTCGTCCAGGTCGCCGGTGACCACACGAACAGCACTCTCGGAGAACAGGGTCAGCACGTCGCCGGCCAGCTCATTGAACTCATGGTTTCCGTCGGTGGTCAGAGAGACACCGGAGGGGAGCTTCATGGTCTTGTCACCGAAGGCTTCCGTCCAGTAGGATACACCTTCCAGAGATTCCGGTGCACAGATGGCCTCGTAGTAGCCCATGTCCTGACAGGTGGGCATCCACTGGCCGCCGCCGTACCAGGTCAGCGCATTGTTTACAGTCCAGCCGTTGGGGTTATTGGTGATGTTTTCGGTGAGTACCACCTTGCCGTCCTCCAGGGTATAGCCGTCGCCTTCCATGCCGTAGAGGCCGTTCCGGCGGCCTTCCTCGGTGTAGCAGTAGTTGATGAAGGAAATGGCCAGCTCCGGCTCCTGGCAGGCGGTGGTGACAAAGATCATACCATCCATAGAGGCGGTGGAACGCTCAGCTACATGGCACTCGTAGTCGGTGAGGGCAAAGGGGCTGATTTTGTAGTTGGGGTCATCGGCGTTGCTCCGGTTGGCAGGATCCAGTTCACGGAAACCGTCAGACCAGACACCGCACTTGCCGGAATAGTAGGAGGATTCCCAGTTGCCAAATTCACGGCCGGTGCTCATAAAGTCGTCGGTGATGTAGCCCTCGTTGTACAGATGGTTCAGGTACAGCAGATAGTCAATGAAGTTCTCAGAGGCGAAGCAGGCCACAGTCTCGGTGCCGTTGGGCTCGGTGAGCATAAAGTCCACGCTGCGGAGGCCGGCAAAGGGCACATTGAAGCTGGCGCTGAGGCCACTCTCCAGACCGTTATTTACCAGAATGGGCATGGTGGCGCCCATCTCGTTCTGGAACCGCTTCAGAACCTCCTCCAGAGCCTCACGATTGGTGGGAACATCCATGCCCAGCTTGTCCAGCCAGTCCTGACGGATGACAATTCCCTTGGAGACAACATCGGCGGCCTGGCTTACAAATACGGTAACTGTGCCGTCGGGGTTGGTGGCTCCGGCCCGGAGCTCCTCATCAGAGTCCAGCAGCGCCTGATAGTCGGGGGCAAACTCCGGCAGATAGGGGGCCAGGTCAAAGAGAATGCCGTCCTGCACAGCACCGGTCTGGTTGGTGCCATAGGTGCCCAGGTTGGTGTAGAAATCGGTCATATCTCCGGCAGCCAGGGCAATGTTGGTCTTTTCTTCGGCGGTGGCTTCACCCAGCATGTTGAATTCGATGCTGCATCCGGTGCCCTTTTCCAGGCCCTGGTAAGCAGAGGTGACGGTGAAATCATCGTCTCCCAGCATGGCCAGTACGTTGTTCCGAAGAATGGCGGTCATGGTGAAGGTGTATTCCTGCTCCAGCGGGTAGGTGATGGTGGGGGCAGGCTCCTGGGAAGAAGCTTCTTCCTGTGTCGAGGGTTCCGCAGCAGGGGCCTCTGCGGCAGAGGTCTCTGGGGTTTCCTCGGCGGGGGCTGCTACAGATTCCTGGGGGGTGCTTTCAGCGGTGCTGGCGGGGGTCGATCCGCAAGCGCACAGGCCCAGAAGCATGGCCAGGATCATCAGCAGTGCTAGGGTTCTTTTCATTTCAATTCCTCCTTAATCATAGGTCTCCTGGGAAAAACATTCCCAATGTCAATATAACATGAGATCGATTTTCTGGCAAGGTGTGACGGACTTCAAATTTTTGTACACGAAATATCATTATTTGCCCTTGGGCTGCAACGGCAAACCCACTTCATGGGGGTAGAAAAGAAAGAGGACAAACAAAGTGCAGAAAATGATGACTTTACCATTATTGATACTTGGAAGCCCGTCGGAGTTGGGGTATGATGGAAGGGAAGACGTGTACTTCATACACCATAGAAAAGAGGGATACAGATGAAAACAAGAATCACAGCTTTGCTGCTGGTGCTGAGTATGCTGCTGGTATTTTGCAGCTGCGGAACAGCGACCGATTCCGTAGGCACCGCATCAGAAGCCCCCACTCAGTCTGCGGAAGCAGAAGCCACCGCACCGACGGAACAGGAGCCGGTGGAAGCCTCTTTGGCGGAGGTATCTGCTTTGGAGGAAGCCCCTCCCTATCAGGATACCTTTGACGAGGAAGCCGGCGTGCTGCCCATTTCGGATGGTTCCGATGTGCTGACCATCTGGGATGGCTGGTTCCCCTTCTTCTCCGCATTCTTTGAGAGCTATTCCGACACCATGTTCTTTCAGGAAATGGAGCGGATCACCGGGATTAAGACCGAGTTCACCCTGGTCAATGCGGAAATGGCGGCGGAGCAGTTCAACCTGATGGTGGCCTCCGGGGACTATCGGGATCTGATCCACGATGTGGACAGCAACTATGTGGGCGGTCTCGACACCGCCTGGGAGGATGAGGTCATCATTGCCATCGATGATCTCATTGACACCTGGATGCCCAACTACAAGGCGGCCCTGTACAGCGAGGAGAAATTCCTGGCGGACTCTGTCTCGGATATGGGCAATCGGTATCAGTTTATGATCCTGAAGCATGACCCGGGCTTCCCGGATTACGGTCTTCTGATCCGGCAGGACTGGCTGGACAAGCTGGGCATGGAACGGCCCCAGACCTACGACGAGTACTACGATGTGCTGACCGCCTTTAAGACTGAGCTTGGTGCTTCTGCCCCCATGATGCTCAGCAACTGCGGCAGCTACCAGGGCAACTTCTTCGCCTCCGGCTTCGGCATCAACGGATGCCTGGTAAACAATGCCAAGCCCATGTACCAGGTGGATGGCGTTGTGAAGTACGGCCCCATGGAGGAGGGCTACAAGAAGTACCTGGAGACCATGGCAAAGTGGTACGCCGAAGGACTGATTTACAAGGACTTTATTTCCCACACCGAATCCAACACCATGCCTCCCGACGATCTGGTAACGGGAGATCAAATGGGCGTTTTCGGTGCCAATATTACCGATATTTCTGAGCGCTACAGCTCCGTTGTAGGCGATAACAGCACCCTGAAGCTGACCGGCGCATACGATCCTGTGGAGGTGAAGGGGGATATTACCCACTTCGGCACAGATCGGGGCCCCTCGGCAGCTGGCGGCTACTGTATTTCCACCGGCTGTGAGCATCCGGAGCTGGCTGCCCGTTGGGCTGATTTCATCTACTCTGAGGAGGGCCAGATCCTGTCCAACTACGGTGTAGAGGGAGAGACCTTTGACTTTGATGAAAACGGCCAACCGGTACTGGGCGATCTGATCCTCCATAACCCGGATATGCCCACCATGCTGGCGCTCACAAAGTACACCACCTTCAGCCTGATCGGCGTGGAGGATCCCTACCGGATGTACGCAGAGTTTACCCCGGAGCAGTGGGAGGCTGGCGAGATCTGGTCTATGGCGGACGATGCCTATTCCATTCCCACCGGAGCCAGAATGACCACTGAGGAATCCACCATTTTCTCCTCGGTTTACGACGATATTTCCACCTATGTCTCTCAGATCACCCTTCAGATCATTATGGGTGAGGAGGATATCTCCATCTGGGATGAATATGTTGCCAACATTGCGTCCATGGACATTGCCACCTGTATTTTGCAGCAGCAGCAGGCCCTGGATCGCTACCTGGAAAAGTAAGACGAATGGGAAAGGGCGTGTTGCAAGCCATTTTGCAACACGCCCTTGCGCTTATTTATCCGGGTGCAGCTCTGCCCAGGTTTTTACTGGGGTATAGGAGTGCTCGTTGTCCAGAGTCTCGTAGGGCTCCGGCCAGGGCACAGTATTCTGGGGAGGCATGGTGACAGAGTAGGGAAGGTGCAGGGGGCCCGGATCGGTGACATCCGGATCTTCACCCAGGGTTACCTTTCGGGCACCGGGCTCCACAGGCGCAATGGCCCGCTCAAAGTCCTCGTGGGCAAAGTTGGTCATATCCAGCTTGCCCATAATATCCGGGCAGACCTGCTCGTGGAGGTACAGCCATTTTCCCTTTTCCAGGACGAAATCAGAGCCGTACCGCTCCCACAGCACATTGCAGTAGGGGTATTCATGGCGGTTTAAACGGCAGAAGATGACACCGGGGGTAATAAAGCTGCCCCGGGCAGATTTTCCGTCGTCGGCAACTTCGATAATGTCGGTAAACAGGGTGTGAACCGAAGCCTCCATCAAGGGGCGGGGATCCAGACCGCCGATCTCCGGATAGATTTTCTGGACATTCAGGGAGTTCTGCATGGCCATATTGTCGTATGATGTGACAGAACCTTTCCAGACCTGATCCCAGCCACGCATACGGCCAAAGATGTGCCCCCAGGAGCACCAGGGATCCTTGGACCAGATTTTGCCCCATTCTCCGGCGGCATCTGCCCGACCGTGGAGGTAGGTGTGCTGGGCTTTTACGTTTTCAACCTCCTGGCTGGCGGCAGCGTTCAGCACCCGCTGATGGAGGTCAAGATGCTTTTTTCTCATAATGATTCTGCCTCCTCATAATCCGGATGCCCCTGGGGGGCGTAGGTGTTGTCCTCGTCCATGGTGCAGTAGGGCACAGGGGGAGCGGGATAGTTGTCCAGCCAGTTATAGCGCTCGTTGTGGGTACGCATGGGCAGATTGGGGGTGCCGAATTCCAGGTAGGCCCGGTTTTCTGCATCAGGCAGATCCACTGGCTGTTCCATGTAGTTTTCGCCGGCTTCGCTTTGCAGATCCGTGGCGATTACAACGTGCCAGATCTTCCACTGACCGTCCTCCTTCAGAAAGTCAATGGCCAGCTTTTCCATGTACCAGCGGGCATCTGCCTCTGTGGAGGAGCAGGGCAGCGTCTCCTGGGAGATGCAGTACCAGAGGCCCCGGGCGGTTTTTCCGTCGTAGGCTTCATAGACAAGTCCGGTGGAGGCGGGATGATGGAACAGACAGCCATCCCCGTGCTTTTCTCCCGGAAGTGCCCCGATTTTTTCGTCATGCTGGGTCACGTAGTAGTCCCGAATGGCATCCATGCCCACGTAGTAGCCCCAGTTCCGGCCGAAGGAGGCGGTTTTCTTTGCCTCTTCCCCAGTGACCCAGAGCTCAGAGAGCTCCTTCTCACGCCAGTCGTTGGCCACGTAGTAGCAGCGCTTGTGGCAGAGCTTTTTTACCTCTTCCACATCCCATACACGCTGCATCAGTTCCATATCTGTGTACTTGGGTGCTTTCATCAGATTGCCTCCCTTCCGTAGGAGAAGGTCTCTCCAAAGGTCTTATAGGGCTCCGGAATTCTGGGTGACCCCGTCAGAGGCCGGTCTACCCGATACAGCGCCCAGACAGACTCTTTTACAGTAAACTCCGGGTAGGAGAAATTCCCCAGGGGGGCAAATGCCTCCAGCTCCGGGTAGGCGGTGACGGCCTTGCCCCAGCTTTGCCCGCATAGGGAGTCCACATCGTTGACATACTGGAGATGCCAGATCCGCCAGCTGTCATTTTCATAGACGAAATCTCCGGCGAAGTAGCCCCAGGTCCAGTTGGCCTCTGGGCCCCGGGTGGTAACCTCTGCGCTGCAGCCCAGGCAGAACCACAGGCCCTTTGCGGTCTCCCCGTCCTCTGCCACCTCAATGACCGGGGCGGTAAGGGGCTTTACCTGGAAGGGGCCGATGCCGTAGATCTCCTCCTCCGTTTTGTCCCCCAGCTTCTCCGACAGCCGCTGCTGAAGCAGACGGGCCGAAAGCTTATTCCGCTCCACCACCGATTCGAAATACCCACGGATGGCCTGGGGGCCTATATAGCTTCCCTCGTTGAATGTCAGGCAGCTGTCTGCTCTCTGGCTGAAAAACAGGTCGAATATTTCGCCCTGACGGTTCAGCAGCAGGCAGTTTACATATTTTCCCATGAGATTTTTGATGTCCCGCTGATCTTCCCAGCGTTCCACCAGAAATTCCAGTGTCATGGTGTACCCTCCTTTTAAATTGTATACGAAGTAAGGATATTTTAAATCATTTAGAGACCAATGTAAAGAGGGGAAAGGCCGGGAGTGAACGAAAAAATGGGGAATTTTGCGGTTTTTGGGCACAAGATAGGTCACTTTTTGAAAATAGTTGCATCATAATCCTGGGATGGGCTATAATATATGCAAAAAATGCGGATCGGGGGTGAACCTTATGGAAGAGGTACATGAAAAGCGGGGATATCTGCTGGAGGACTTTCGTCTCTTTCATCTCCGGGACGACCAGGGCACCAAGGTGAATTATCACTACCATGAATTTCACAAGCTGCTGCTGCTGGTGTCGGGGACAGGTGTGTATATGGTGGAGGGAAAGCGGTATCAGCTTTGGCCCGGAGATGTGGTGCTGATTGGAAGTCATAGCGTGCATAAGCCGGATTTTGCCCCCGGCCAGCCCTACGAGCGGATCATTCTATATATAGATCCGGCCTTTTTACAGGCCCACAGCAACGCCAGCTGGAGCCTGGAGGATGCCTTTTCCGGGGAAAAGGGCCATGTGCTTCGCCTGGGGGAGGGGAATCCCTTTTATGGACTGCTGGAGGAGCTGGAGCAGGAGCTGAGGGGACAGGCAGGAGGCTGGGAAATTGCCGCCCAGGGGCTTTTGATGCGGCTGTGTGTGGTGTTGGGGCGGACGCTGGAGGGGGATGTTCAGCGGCCCCGGCCTATGGAGCCGAAAAACAGACGAATCCAGGAGATCCTGTCCTATCTGGACGGACATTTGGAGGAAGAGATCTCCATTGAAGATCTGGCCCAGCGGTTTTATGTCAGCAAATATCACATGATGCGGCTGTTTCGACAGGAAACGGGCACCACCATTCACGGGTATCTGACGGATAAGCGGCTGCTCCGGGCCAGAGAGCAGATCGCCCAGGGGATACCAGCAGCCCAGGCCTGCTTCCAGAGCGGGTTCCAAAGCTACTCGGCGTTTTCCAGGGCCTATGGAAAGCGTTTCGGTATGACGCCCATGGGCCGCAGCGGTGGTGGAAAGTGCCGAGAGGAGACATACGAATAAGGTATGTTTTGGAGGACAAGATACAATCTGAACACTTCGACTTCTAAGGATGTCGTTTACAGTCTTTCCGGCCCTGTGGTATAATGGGGGTAACATTTTGTGAAAGGGGAGACCTTCCATGGCAAAATCCACCCGCTATGCGGCCCTGACCCAGCCGCTGAAGCTCCGCAATAAGGTTATGAAATCACGGTTTGTATATCCCGTGGCCCAGCCCCATTTTTTGCAGGCCAACGAGACCTATCCCGGTGATGCCATCATTGAGTATTATAAGGGACGGGCCAGAAACGGCGCCGCCCTGATTTTGATGCACGATCTTACCAATCTGGATCAGCGCTATATGGGCGACAATGACACCGGCCATTTCGCCATGTATGATTTGGATGATAAGGGAGCCCAGAACGGCTTTACCCAGTTTGCCGAGTATATGCACATGATGGGCACACTGGTATGTCCCGAGCTTATGCTGGACAACCGGATCCCCCTCCAGATCAACGACCCCAACGTACCCAATCCCAATGGAGAGGAAGAAAACCCCTTCCTGCGGATGATGATGGGCCAGGGCGGCCCCTCCGACGACGAGGATCAGCCCCCCATGGAGCCCATGCACATTGGACCCGGCATGGAGACACCGGAGAACCCCCTGAAGGAGCTCATCGATGGAGCACCCGGCTGGCCCAAGAAGTATAAGAAGCCCGGCGGCGGCTTTATTGCCGGTGCCCCCGGTTCCACCCCCAAGGACTGCCCCCAGATCAAGGGTGACCTGATGGAATACTATATTCAGGCCATGATCGAGCACGCCAAGACCTACAAAAACCTGAACTTTGACGGTGGATTTGTGGAGTTTGCAGCCCACAACTTTATGCTGGGCAAGTTCTTCTATCCCAGCATGAACTGGCGTACCGACGAGTACGGCGGCTCCCTGGAGAACCGGTGCCGCTTCCCGCTGGAGGTGCTTCGTCGGCTTCGTGAGGCTTTGGGTGAGGAGTTTATCATCGCCATCGGCTGTCCCAGTACCTCTGAGGACTTCCCGGAGGAGGATCTGGTGTGGTTCCTGAAGCAGGCAGAGCAGTATGCTGATATTATGCAGCTCCGCCACTCCCATCCCGACCACGAAAAGTATACCGTCTGCACCGCTGCGGAGCAGTCTGCACGGCTGAAGGCCGCTGGGGTGAAGATTCCCATTGTGGTGGCCACCTACTACAAGGATCTGGACAACCTGAACCGGATCATTGCCGAGGGACAGGTAGATGGCGTTGCACCTGGACATCTGATGATCTGCAACGAGGACATGGGCGATATTCTCCGGGATGGAAACGGGGAAGATCTGAACCCCTGTATCGAGTGCCACATCTGCCGTGGCAGCTCCTCTACGGGGGACTGGATGAGCCACTGCACCATCAACCCTCTCATCGGCATGGAGCATCAGGCCTGGCGGTTTGTGAAGCCGGTGACCCAGCTGAAAAAGGTTGCGGTGATTGGCGGCGGCCCCGGCGGCATGAAGTGTGCCATGTGGCTGAAGGAGCGGGGCCATACCCCGGTGATCTTCGAGGCCACAGATGAGCTGGGCGGTCAGATCAAGTCTGCAAATTACCCGGACTTTAAGTGGGAGCTGAAGCGGTATCTGGACTTCCTGAAGAACCAGA
>CAZFXB010000077.1:0-9352 GCA_964522835.1 uncultured Oscillospiraceae bacterium | reverse complement strand
TGCGTTTTGCCTCGGTCTACCGCCAGTTTAAGGATATTAACAGCTTTATGGCAGAACTGAATAAGATCCTGGCAGAAAAATAACAGGTATAAAACAGGGCGTGTTGCAAAATGGATTGCAACACGCCCTATCACCGCCCCAAGGGGGCGATTTCACTTGTCCGTAGGACAAATAATGGGGCTGTTGCCTTTTGCAACAGCCCCAATCTTTTATGCCTGATCGGTGGGCTTTAGGGTTGCAGCGGCAATCAAATGCTTGCCCAGCAGCTTGAAATCCTTGATGGTGGGATCAAAAAAGCCGGTGTTGTACAGGCCAATGAAAATCATGCAGAGTATGGGGCAGAGAATCATGCCGATGACACCGCCCACCTTCATACCCACATAGATGCTGATGACACTGAGCAGGGGACTCAGGCCGGTTTGGTTGCCCACCACCTTGGGCTCGGCCAGCTTGCGGAAGAGAAACAGGACAAAGGCCAGAATTACCAGGAATATTGCCTTGGGATAATCCCCCCACAGCACAGATACCACGGCCCAGGGAATCAGCACAATGCCGCTGCCGAAGAAGGGAATCACATCGATGATTGCGGTAGCCAGGGCAATCAGCAGAGAATAGCTCTGTCCCCATATAGAAAGGGCGACGAAGATGATAAGCCCAACGATTCCGGACAAGATGAACTGGGCCCGAAGATAGCCAAACATGGCAGAGTTCATAACTTCCTTCACCCGGGACATGTGGGGGTGGATCACCTGGGGAACGGATCTTCTGAGCTTTCCACGGAGATTGGGATAATCAGCAGTCATAAAGTATGCTGCAATGATAAAGAACAGCAGGGAAACTACAAAGCTGGCCACACTGGATGCGATGCTGCTGACACTGGAGACCAGGGTGGGGGCCCAGGTGGATATTTTCTCGGAAATCCAGCTCAAGCCGGTTTGCAGCAGGCTCAGGAAATACTCCTCCACATCGGTAGAGGTGAGGTGGAAGTTCCCATCTAAGAACTCCGACAGACGATTGATGGTTGCGGTAATAGAGGTTTGAATGGTATCCCAACTGCCGATTAAGTCGGCAATCTGGGTTACCAGATAGTAGATCATGTAACCCAAAAGACCGGTGACGCCTAGAATCAGCAGGAGAATAAAAAGAATGGACCAAAAATGCCACGCTTTCCCCATTTTTTTGGACAGCTTTTTTACCAGGGGTGCCAGCATGGAGGCCACGAGAAAGGCCAGAACAAAGGGGAGAAACAGATTGAGCAGTGGTGGAACCACTAAGGTTAAAAGCAGCAGCACTGCTACAATGAGAAATAGCCTCAGACAGATGCGGAGTACTAGCTTACGCACCACGAAGCCAGGGAGTTCATGCATGAGATCACCTCTTTCTATCCTATTGTAGCATAAACAGTGGAAAAAGAAATAGCTAAATTATGAATTTTTTCTTTAAATTATCGCAAGAAATCTGAAAATAACCGTTGACAAAATCTAAAGTTTATAGTATTATATCCAAGCAGTTTGAAATGCGCGAGTGGTGGAATTGGCAGACTCGCTAGATTCAGGTTCTAGTGTGCATTACGCACGTGCGGGTTCAAGTCCCGCCTCGCGCACCACCAAATCTCCTTGAAAACCTTGTGCTTTCAAGGAGATTTTTTTATGCCGGTATCTTTGACCCTTTAGGCACATGGAATTCATCAAATCTCAATTCTGCAAAAAGGTTTTCTTTTTGTAAAATTATTGAGCGGATCTGCTGGAATCTGGGTATATGCACGGAGCCCCCTTGAAAACTTTGTGTTTTCAAGGGGGCCGATTTTTGGGGGACAATCTTCAGAAAGCGGGGCTCGAGTGATTCGCAGGACGGAAATCCAGTATGGCAGTCTCTCTTACGATGGAACCCTTAATTCCAACAGTTTAAGACCATCATAGCTGATGTATTTCAGCGTCGGTATATAGTTCTCCCCATTGTATACCTCCAATCCTTTCTTGCCGAAGAAAACATCCGGTGGAAAGTTGTTATCGTACGGAAGTGTGGTGCGGACGCAGGTTTCCGCTCCGGTGTCGGCATTGATTTTCCAAAGGTCTGCAACCGTTCCAGTTTCGCTAAAACGTCTGTTTTTGAAGCAGTATAGAAACCCGTCGTTGAACCAGAAATTTGTGTCATCAGTGGTTTTATAGTCATTTAGAAAAATGTTTGATATGGTGCCATCTTTCAGAGAATAGCCTGTTGCATATACAATGGTATTGGTATCCCGGGCGGAAAAATAGCCTTCTTGCGTGAGTCGCCACAATACATCCTGGTCCAAATAGCTGATCCATGAAAAGCCAACCACATCCAACTCCGTGAGACAGGTCAATTCGCCTGTTTTGAGATCGTAGCACATGACGTGGTCTTGATCCGATTCCATCATTTCTACATAGTAGACACTTCCGTTTCGCATATGGAAATTGTTCCAAATATCAAAATTCAGCCCATAGATTTCCTGGCACACGGCGCCATCCAGGGAGCATTCTAGAAGATAATGATCAGAAACGCTGTTGCGCTCATCTAAAATGTCTACCGGGATATATGCATAGCCATCCTGAATTTGAATTCGAAAGCCTACCGGACGGCTTGTGAGAGAATCCCCAGCTGCCAGCCGAAGCGGCGTATCGCTTTCTGAGGACAGTGCCAGCAATGTCCATTGAAACCCGTCATCTTCAAGATATACTGCGGTACCATCTTGGTACGCAATATAATCGGCTTTCAAAATAAATTCTGTATTCAGCTGGTCGTCCAGGTGATACAGGGAAAAGGAACTGTCTTCTCCAATGACCCAGAAGGTCATATTTTCGCCCATTGTCTGCTCGAAGGTGAATAGAACCAGAACAGAAACAATGCTCATAAACAGGGTTGATAAAACCTTTTTCAAACGTTTTTCCCCCTTCGAAAGCACATAAATACACGCTCAGTGGGATTTATTCCCCCAGTGGTGCAAACTGCCGCACAATGGAACGGACAGCACCGAACAGGTGGGGCTTTAATTCTTCCAGGGAGCAGGGCTCATCATAGAGCATGGCACTGTAGCAGGTGGAGCCTGTCATCTCTACAATCATATAGAGCATGATCTCCAGATCCTTTTCCGGAATGTCGCTGTCCTTGGCGGTGCGCTTGAAAAGGGTCATCAGGTCGAAGTCCTCCATATCCGGGAGGGGGCGATTGGCCTCCCGCTTCAGCATACCCCAGCTCAGATTCTTTGCAATGAGATGAATCAGCTCCGGCTTGTTTACCAGCTGATCCAGCACATGGCCCACGAAGAATACGATTTTATCCTCAGGCAGGGGCAGGCTTTCGTCCATGGAGGCCATGGCCTCATAGGCGTTTTTTAGTACCTTGGTGGACTGATACATAACAAGCTTATTTCGAATATCAATTTTATCTTTGAAATAAAGGTAAAATGTTCCCTTGGCAACGCCGGAGGATTCTACAATGTCCGAAATGGATGTTTTGGAAATGCCCTTGCTGGTGAATAGCTCAAAGGCGGAATCCAACATGGATGTCAGCTTTAATCGTTTGTTTTCGTCGATTTTTCCCATTCTATATGCCACTCCTGTCTTTGAGAGCCTGTTCCGCACTCTTTTTTATATTATAGCGGATTTGGGCGATTGAATCAATCTTTTTAGAAAATAATTATGACCATTCGTCATTTTGCGTATTGACGAATGGTCATTTTTGTTGTACAATGCCTTCTGAACTAAGAAAATGACTTTAGGTCAGTTTTAGGAGGTGACGTACGGCATGATAAAATTTGGACGGTTTATTGTCAAGCATCGGGTTCTTGTGCTGGTGTGCTATGGGGCAATCAAGAAAACGACCCATCGTTCGATTCTGCCGGATGTGGGAAGGCTGTCCGGCGGCATTATGAAGCACTATCGTGTGTTTATTCTGCTGTTCCTGCTGCTGGTGGGGCCTGCAATTTACGGATACAATCACACCACTGTGTATTATAATTTGGATTCTACCCTGCCGGAAGAGTTGGACAGCTCCAGAGCAAATAAATCTCTGACGGAGGATTTCAAAATGGGAGCACTGCACCTGCTGCTGCTGGACAATGATCGGTGCAAGAATATTACCGTAGACCATGGCATGGTGGAAAATGACGGGGATCATTCTGTGGTGGTTTGCTACGGAATGCCCGGATTGACGGAATCCCTGGCGCTGGAGGATACAGAGAATTTCGAAGCACCGGTATTCCCCAGCACAGTGGAGCTCACAGCAGATGTAACGGATTTTCAGCTTCAAACGGCCATTACTGTGGCATCGGCTGGACTGCACCGAAGATCTGCTGGATGGGGCAGGCCAGCTGCTGGATGGCACTCAGGAGCTGAAAAATGGCGCAGATGAGCTGCAGAGCGGTGCCGCAGAATTGGACTCCGGTGCGGGTCAGCTTCAGTCCGGTGCATCTGGCGCTGCTTCGCTGAAAAATGGAATCGACAGTGCCACCTCCGGAGCGGGAGCGTTGGTGTCCGGGATCGATCAGGTGGATTCCGGAGCCCAAAGCCTGAAGGACGGTATGGGCCAGCTGTCCAGCGGGGCACAGTCCCTCAGCGATGGAATTACCTCGGCTGCAAATGGGGCCAGCAGTCTCAGCTCCGGCCTTAGTTCCGCAGTTTCCGGAGGAACCCAGCTGCGCAGTGGTGCCGATAGCCTCTCCAGTGGAGCAAGCACCCTCCAGTCCGGTGTAAACAGCCTGAAATCCGGTACCTCCAGCCTGAGTGCGGGAACCGTCTCCCTCCAGGAGGGTGTGGACCAGCTGCTGGAGGGGGTACAGGAGCTTCGGAACGGTGCAGAGGAACTCCGGGATGGTATGAAGGAATTTAAGGAGACCGGTATTGACAAACTGTGCAGCCTTTACGTGGACAATGTACCGGAGCTGGTTCACAAGCTCCAGACACTTCAAAAGCTGGGCAGGACTACGAGTCCTTCGCCGGTATCGCCCCCGATGCCCAGGGCAAGGTGAAGTTTATCTTCCGCAGCGATGCCATTTCCAAGGACGATTGAATTATAACACAATAAAAATCTGGGGCAGGTCAACCGGTTTGGTTGCTTGCCCCAGATTTTTGACGAATTTTTACTTGAGTTCCCGGAGAAATGCTGCTATGGGTTCCTCTGTGGTAGCCCAGGAGCAGACCAGACGGATGACGGTGTGATCGTTGTCTACCTTGCCCCAGGTCTCGAAGGCGAATTTTTCGCCAAGACGTGCCACTTCTTCGTTTGAGAAAATGGGGAAAATCTGATTGGTGGGGGAGTGTACCAGCATCTGAACCCCCTTCTTCTCCAGCTCGTCCTGTAGGTGGGCAGAGCGTGTGTTTGCATGACGGGCCAGGTCAAACCAGAGGCCGTCCTCAAACAGGATGAGGAATTGGAGCCCCAGCAGCCGCCCCTTGGCCAGCATTCCACCACGCTGTTTGATGGAGATTCGGAACTGCCTTTTCAGATTTTCATTTACAATAACCATAGCTTCTCCGAAGAGGGCGCCATTTTTGGTGCCGCCGATGTAAAAAGCATCGCAGTATTTGGCCAGATCCTCCGGTTGAATGTCGTTTTCCGGGCTGGTCAGGGCACAGCCCAGCCGGGCCCCGTCCAGATAGAGATACAGGTCATGGGCTTGGCAGACCTGATGCAGGGCGATCAGTTCGCTTTTTGTATAAATAGTACCGATTTCTGTAGAATCGGAGATATATACCAGCTTCGGTTCTGTGGTGTGCTCGTCTGGGGTTTCCTCCAGTGCCATTTCAATCATTTGGGGTGTAACCTTGCCCTCCGGGTGGGGATAGGAAATGATTTTGTGTCCGGTGGACTCCACGGCACCGGATTCATGGGTGTTGATGTGGCCGGTGGAGGCGGCAATGGCAGACTCATAGGGCCGAAGGGTGTGGGCCACAAAGGTCATGTTGGCCTGGGTGCCGCCCACCAGAAAGTGAACATCCGCCTGGGGACAGGAAAAAACCTGACGGATTTTATCCTGGGCGGCCAAACAATATTCGTCCAGACCGTAGCCTGTGGTGGATTCCAGATTGGTGCGGGTCAGAGCCTCCATAATTTTGGGATGGCAGCCCTCGGAATAGTCGTTTTTTAAATAGTGCATGGTGCATCGCTCTTTTCTTGTTTGAGTATAATAAGTATACTAAATTCCAGCAGTGGGGTCAAGGTTATCTTGACTTCCGTCCCGTTCGTGTTACAATATACCCCAGGAGGTGCATAGAAATGACTGCAACCAATCGTTTTCTTGAATATATTAAAATCGAAACCACATCCAGTGAGGAGAGTACCACTCGGCCCTCTACGCCTTGTCAGAGAGATCTGGCGGAGATGCTGCTGAAGGAAATGGAGGCTCTGGGGCTTCAGGATGTGCACATGGAGGAGGCAGACGGGGCCGTATTTGGTACCATTCCCGCCAATACGGATGAAAAACTGCCCACCCTGGGCTTCCTGGCCCACATGGATACATCCTGCTCCGCATCCGGTAAGAATGTAAAGGCACGGATTGTTGAAAACTATGACGGGGGAGAGATTCACCTCAGTGATACCGTCTCCATGAAGCCGGGGAAGGGCTTTGAATGCCTGAATGAAGTGGTGGGAGAGGATCTCATTGTCACCGATGGCTCCACCCTGCTGGGTGCGGATGATAAGGCCGGCATCGCAGAGATTATGACCATGGCGGAGCTCCTTTTGAAAACGGACAAGCCCCATGGCACCGTAAAGGTGGCGTTTACCACCGATGAGGAGATCGGAGCAGGCCCAGATCTGTTTGATGTGGAGAAATTCGGCTGCGATTTTGCTTATACTGTAGATGGCGGCCCTCTGGGCGAGCTGGAGTATGAGAACTTCAATGCCGCTTCCGCAGAAATCCTGTTCCACGGCATGGGTGTTCATCCCGGCGGAGCCAAGGATTTGATGATTAACGCCGCATCCCTGGCCTGCGAATATCAGATGCTGCTGCCCCAGGCTCAGACGCCGGAGCATACCGAGGGCTACGAGGGCTTTATTCACCTGATGGAGCTCTCCGGTGATGTGGTAGAGGCCAAGCTTTCCTACATTCTCCGGGACCATGACCTTGAAAAGCTGAACGAGAAGAAGGCTATGATGGAGTGGGCCGCAGAGTTTATGAACCGGAAGTACGGTGCAGGGACGGTTGAGGCCAGAGTGAAGGATGCCTACCGGAATATGCGGGAGAAGATCGAACCGCACATGCACCTGATTGACACTGCAGCTGCTGCCTTCGAGGCTGTTGGGGTTGCCCCCAAGACTGTGGCCATCCGGGGAGGTACCGACGGTGCGGCTCTCAGCTTCAAGGGACTGCCTTGCCCCAACCTGTCCACCGGTGGCTATCAGTTCCACGGAATTTATGAGTTTATCCCCGTAAGAGCCCTGGAGACCATGCCCAAGGTGCTGCTGGAGATCGTATACGCCTATGGAAAGGACGGAAAAAAGTATGTATAAGGAGAAAATCTCCTCCTGGGTGGATGCCCATCGGGAGGAACTCATTGAGGATGTAAAAAAGCTGGTTCGGATTCAGTCTGATAAGGGTGAGGCAAAGCCCGGTATGCCCTTTGGTGAAGGCCCCAACAATGCCCTGATGGCTGCCCTGGATATGGCAAAGGGCTACGGCTTTCAGACCACCAACTACGATGGATATGTGGGCACTGTGGATTTTCAGGAGGAAAACGACCATCACCTGGATGTGCTGAGCCACATGGACTGTGTGCCGGTGGCTGACGGCTGGACGGTGACGGAGCCCTTTGATCCCATTGTGGTGGATGGAAAAATCTATGGCCGTGGTACTTCGGACGACAAGGGCCCCGGTGTGGCAGCACTTTATGCAGTCCGCTGCATCAAGGAACTGGGGATCCCCCTTCAGCACAATGTGCGTCTGATCTGGGGTACTGACGAGGAGTGCGGCAGCGAGGACATTGAATATTATTACAACCGGGAGCCGGAGGCAAAGTACACCTTCTCTCCTGATGCGGATTATCCGGTCATCAACATTGAAAAGGGAATGTTCCGGGGACACATTACCGCAGAGTTTCCCGAAAGCGATCAGCTGCCCCGGGTGAAGCTGATGGAAGCTGGCATGAAAATTAACGTGGTTCCTGATAAGTGCCATCTGGAAATCGAGGGAATGCGTAAAACCGTGGCAGAGATCTACTGTGCCGGAGCTACCGACAAGACCGGTGTGAAGTTTACTGTCACTGAGGCAGGGGAGAATACCATTGCCATTGATGCGCTGGGCGCTGGTGCTCATGCAGCCCATCCTCAGGATGGCAACAATGCCATTACGGCCACCCTGTATCTTATCTCTACCATGCACCTGATGCCCTCTCAGCAGTTTCATGCTCTTTGCGGTCTTGCTGAGCTGGCTCCCCATGGGGACTACTTCGGCAAGGGCTTCGGCGTGGATCTGAAGGATGATATTTCCGGCGAGCTGACCCTGAGCCTGAATGTGATTCGTGTTACCACCACTGGCCTCAGTGCGGATTTTGATTCCCGCTGCCCTGTCTGCGCCAAAGATGAGAACATGAAGAATGTGGTGATGAAGAACTGCATGGAAAAGGGCCTTACTCTGGCAGATGAGCCCATGCGGGCCCCCCATCATGTGGATGGAAACAGTGACTTCATCCGTACCCTGATTGGTGCCTATGAGAAGTATACCGGTGCCACCAACTCTAAGCCTCTGGCCATTGGCGGCGGAACCTATTGCCATGATCTGAAAAACGGCGTGGCCTTTGGCTGCACCATGCCCGGCACGGACAACCATATGCACGGCAACGATGAATTTGCTGTGGTGGAGGAGCTGGTTGTGTCTGCTAAGATTTTTGCAGATGCCATTATCAGCCTTTGCGGCGTGAAAGAATAATATTTATAATGCCATGGAGCCACGGTCTCGTGGCTCCATGTTTTTATCTGAAAAGCAAAATGGGCTGCCCCGGCGGGGCAGCCCAAAATGATATTCTAAATTACTGGTTCTTAGCCATTTCCTTGAGTGCGTCCTTGCGGGACAGGTTTACACGGCCCTTCTCGTCAATGTCGGTGACCTTGACCCAGGTCATGTCGCCTACGTTGAGTACATCCTCAACCTTCTCTACACGGCGATTCTCCAGCTTGGAGATGTGGATCATGCCGTCCTTACCGGGAACCAGCTCCACGAAAGCGCCGATGGGGATAATGCGGACAACCTTGCCGTAGTACAGCTTGCCAACCTCGGGGACAAAGCAGATGTTGTCGATGGCAGCCTTGGCGGCCTTGCAGGAGGAGGCATCCACAGCGGAAATGAAGATGGAGCCATCGTCGTCGATGTCGATCTTGGCACCGGACTCTGCGG
>CAZFXB010000076.1:0-9376 GCA_964522835.1 uncultured Oscillospiraceae bacterium | reverse complement strand
CGTCGAAGGTACCGCCGCCCAGGTCATAAACCATGATCTTCTGGTCGTTTTCCTTATCCACACCGTAAGCCAGAGCAGCAGCGGTGGGCTCGTTGATGATACGCTTTACATCAAGACCAGCGATGCGGCCTGCATCCTTGGTGGCCTGACGCTGAGCGTCGTTGAAGTATGCGGGAACGGTGATAACTGCCTCGGAGACAGTCTGGCCCAGATAAGCCTCGGCGTCAGCCTTCAGCTTCTGAAGGATCATTGCAGAAATCTCCTGGGGGGTGTAGTTCTTGCCATCCACGCCCACCTTGGCGTCGGTGCCCATCTTACGCTTGATGGAGGCAATGGTACGGTCGGGGTTCTGGATGGCCTGACGCTTTGCAACCTGGCCAACCATACGCTCGCCGTTCTTGGAGAATGCAACCACAGAGGGGGTAGTACGGCCGCCCTCAGCGTTGGCGATAACGACAGGCTCGCCGCCTTCCATAACAGCGACACAGCTATTGGTAGTACCTAAATCAATACCGATAATCTTAGACATAATAAGTTCCTCCTATATAAATCTTAATTTTTTAACTGTTTTAGAGACCTTTTAGTTGGCGGTCTGAACCATTGCGAACCGGATGACCTTGCCACCCAGGGTGAAGCCCTTCTGGAACACCTGGACGATCTCGCCCTCCTTATAATCGTCTCCTTCGATGTGCATCACAGCGTTATGCAGCTCCGGATCAAAGATCTCGCCAGGCTCACCGTACACAGTGACCTCCAGCTTTTTGAGGATCTCCATAAAGCCGTTCATGGTCATCTCCACACCCTTTTTGTAGGCCGCATCCGCAGTTTCCTGCTCCATGGCCCGGGCGAGATTGTCATACACGGGAAGAAATTTTTCAATGGCGGCTGCCTTGCCGTCCCGGAAGAGGGTGTCCTTTTCCTTCTGGGAGCGCTTGCGGAAATTGTCATATTCCGCTGCCAGCCGGAGATAATTGTCATGCTCCTGCTTCAGGGCATCCTGGGCCTCCTGCAGGGGATCGGGCTGAGGGGCTGCCTCTTCCACAGTAACCTCACTGTCGGTTACATCGGTAGCTTCTACCGTTTCTTCATTCACAGTCTCGGGGGCTGTATCTTGGTTCTTCACTTCTTCTGCCATTGGGTATTAGTCCTCCTGTTTTGGGGTAGTATCTTCTGCCGAATCGGGTGAGGGAGGAAGTGCCTTTGAGAACATCTTTCCCAACCCTTCGGCGAAATATGTTAGCTTTGCTGCAACCTGTGCGTAGTCCATTCGGGTGGGGCCAACCACACCCAGCATCCCCTGCATACCGTCGCCCAGATCATACCGGGCCATAACCACACTGGTATCCTTCAGGGCCTGGGATACATTTTCGGGGCCTACCAGAATCTTGACCTGATCCCCGGAATCCGGCACAGGCAGTGTAGAGATGGTCTCCGCATCCAGATGGGTAATCAGCTCGTTGGCCTTGCCCACATCCTGATACTCAGGCTGGCCCAGAAGCTTGGTTTGACCGGTAACATATACGTTGTTTTTCTGTTCCTCACTGAGCAGGGAAACAGTGTAGTCCACAATAATGGACACCAGGGAGGCAGCCGTTCCCGCATTCTTTTGGATTTTGGCCATAAGCTGGGGGGTGATCTCCTGGGGGGTAAGGTCGGTCAGGCTGGCGTTGAGCACAGCGGTAAGACTCTTGAGATCCTGGGGATCTACGTTCACCGGCAGCTTAATGAGCTTGTTTCGAACCGCCTCGGCGCTGGTCAGGAGCACCAGAATAAAGCTCTGGGGGCCGGTCTGGAGCAGTTCAAAATGTGCAATGGTAACCGCCCGGCTCTTGGTGGCCACGGCGTAGGCAGGGAGATTGGTAAGACCGGAGATAAGCTGGCCCACCTGGGCAATGGCCTTGTCAAATTCCTGAAGCCGATCCTCCATAACAGCGGTCAGGCTCTGGGCCTCATCCCGGCTCATGCGGTAGCCCTGCATCAGCTCATCGATGTAGAACCGATAGCCGGAGGCAGAGGGCACACGGCCAGCGGAGGTGTGGGGCTGCTCTAATAGTCCCTGCTCCGTCAGGAATGCCATTTCATTTCGAATGGTGGCGGAGGAGAAGTTCATGTCCGGCATGGCAGCGATGGCCTTGGAGCCCACCGGCTCGGCAGTAGCCACATAGCTGTCTACCACAGCCCGAAGAATCTTTTTCTGACGATCGGTTAAATCCATGATTTCCACCTCCTGAGGAGTTTAGCACTCGCTCTTCCTGAGTGCTAAAATGAGTTTACCACCCAATGAGCAGAATGTCAATAGGGGAATGTGAATAAATTTGAAACATTTCATAAATGGTTTCTTTTCTTCTGAATCCGCCGGACACATGGGGCAAATTGCCGGACTTTTCAGGAAAACCGCTCTACAAATTGGTTGAGATTGATATATGGTTTCTATTGACATTCAAGAGGAAAGGAGTATAATTGTGGTATCATGAAGGAGACGAAAAAAGTAAAAATAAGTTACCCTTCGTAAATTCTATGAAACAGAAAAGAGGTCGTGCCCATGGAGCATTGGTTGGTAGGCGCCCTTTTGGCAGGACTGGGCGGTGTGCTGATTTCCTATCTCAGCTATCTTTTGTCCCGTCAGGTACTGAAGAAAAAGCCCAATTTATTCTCTGCTGTAACGGTACCCCGTCAAATCATTCAGATCGGGTATCTGGCAGTGGTTTATTTTTTACAGCCCATGACTCCCTGGGGGCTTGTAGAGCTGCTGGTGGGTGCAGCAATGGGACTGACGGTAGCCATGTTCTTTTTCACCAAGTCCCTGCTGAACACCATCAGGCACGAGGAAACTGGAGGTGATGAAAATGGGTGAAGCATCTGAGGTGGTAATTCCTCTGTTTGGGATCCTGGATGTGACCGGCGAAGTGATTACCATGTGGGTCATTTTGGCGGTACTGACCCTGGTATCCCTTCTCGTCACCCGCAATTTAAAGGAGCGTCCCGGCAAATTCCAGAATCTATTGGAAACCGGGGTGGAGTACCTGGACAATTTCTTTACCGGAATTTTGGGTAAGGAGCACTGCCGAAAGTATTTTTACTTTCTGGCCAGTATGTTCACATTCATTATTATCTGCAACTATTCCGGACTGATTCCAGGTATGGGAATGACAGACTGGTTCAAGGCCCCCACCTCCAGCCTGTCGGTAACGCTGGGCCTGGGCGTGTGCAGCTTTTTCTTCCTGCAAACTGCTGCCGCCTCCAAGGGGGTAAAGCATTTCTTCAAGCGGTTTCTCAGCGTAGCCCTTCCCCTGCTGGTGCTGGACGAGTTCATTAAGCCTGCATCCCTGGCCCTGCGGCTCTTCGGCAACATTCTGGGCGAAGAGAGCGTCACGGAGCAGCTTTACAACATTCTGCCCATCGGCGCCCCCATGGTAATGATGGTGCTCAGTTGTCTGTTCTGTGCCATCCAGGCGGTGGTGTTCACCATGCTGGTGGCCATCTACTTGCAGGAGGCCATCGAGGACTAATAGATATTTTCGTTGAGAATCGGTATCGTACACATATTAAATAAAAGGAGACTATTATTATGAATAATTCCGGACTGATCGCCATTGCAGCAGCCATTGCCATCGCATTTTCCACCATGTTCCCCGCTCTGGGCCAGGGCCTGACCGCCAAGGCCGCCATGGAGAGCATCGCCCGGCAGCCTGACGCTGCCAAGGACATCCGTTCTACCCTGATTATTGCACTGGCACTGATGGAAGCTCTGACCATTTACGGTCTGCTCATCGCATTTATGCTGGTTTCCAAGATTTGAGGCGATTTCTATGACCATTCAACTGTCCGTTTTCCTGTGGAGCATCATTTGCTTCTGCCTGATGATGCTGATCCTGAACAAGCTGCTGTTTGGGCCCATGCTCCGGTTTATGGACGCCCGGCAGGCACGAATTGACCGGGCCTGGGAAAAGAAGAAGGCCGATGAAGCAGCGCTTGCGGCCGCAGAGGCCTCCTGTCAGCAGGCTTTAGAGGATGCCCGGCAGCAGCAGCTTGGGCTCAATGCCGCAGCGGCAGAGCAAGAAAGGCTACAGGGCCGGAACGACCTGGAAGAAGCCAAACGCCGACAGGCTACGGAGCTGGAGGCTTACGCTGCCCAACTGGAGCAGGAGAGCCAGGAACTGAAAACCAAATTGGATGCCGGCGTAGCGGCACTGGCCCAGGCCTTTGCTGACCGTCTGGTGTCTTGAGTAGGGGATGACTATGCATTTTGTCTATGCGCTCATCAACTTTCTGCTGCTGATCGGGCTGATTTTGCTCTTTGGCAGAAAGATGATCGTTTCTATTTTCAAAACCCGCCGAGAGCGGATCGACCGGGAGCTTTCCGAAGCAGAGGCCATCGAAGGCACGGTGGTTTCCATGCCGGAGCCGGTGCTGCCGGAGCTGAACCACACCGGGGACGCAGATGAGCTGGCCCTGATTTCCCATCAGAACCGGGCTGCGCTCCAGGCGTTGGAGGACGAGACCAGAGAAAAATGCCTGGAGCTGCGGCGGGAAATGATCCTCCGCAACCGGCAAGCGCTGATCGACAGCATTCTGGAGCAAATCCAGGTGCTTCTGGCCCAACCGGAGTATGCCCAGCGGCTCCGTGCCCAGGAGCAGCGGCAGATCCAGGATATTTTAAACCGAATTCGGCTGACCCCAGGAGATATGATGTATCTCCGAACCCACGATGTACTTTATGTGACCCTGACCTCCTCCCATCCCCTGGATCAGGAGCTGGTGGATCAGGTGGACAAGCAGACCTCTGATTTGCTCTCCTCTGTGGGTGGAAAGACCTCCTTCTGGGTGAAGGTGGAGCCGGAGATGCAGGGCGGCCTGCGGCTCCGGATTGGTGATACGGTCTATGACTGCACCGTGGCCGACGGTCTTTATACCATTCGCCGCCGTTTGGAGCGGGAAGTGGTTCGAGGCGACGAGGACGCAGAAACGCTGCTCCAGGGCTGCCTCAGTGAAATTCAAAATATGCCTCTGGATGCAGAGGAATTCCAGCTGGGCCGGGCCATCAGCGTGTCCGATGGTATCTGCTGGCTGGATGGTCTGGCCGACATTATGTACGGCGAAGTGGTGGAGTTTGAATGCGGCGAAAAGGGCATGGTACTGGATATCCAGTCCGACCGGATCGGCTGTATTGTCTACGGCAGATACGACCACATTGAAAGCGGCAGCCGGGTGCGCCGTGTGGGCCGCATTGCATCCGTCCCTGCAGGGGAAGCACTGCTGGGCCGGGTGGTGGATCCCATGGGCCATCCCCTGGATGGCAAGGGCCGGATCTGGGCCACAGAGCACCGCCCCATCGAGTGTGCCTCCCCCAGTATTCCGGATCGTTCCACGGTGAACCGTCCCCTCCACACTGGCATCAAGGCCATTGATTCCATGGTGCCCATTGGCCGTGGTCAGCGTGAGCTGATTATCGGCGACCGGCAGACCGGCAAAAGCTCTCTGGCGGTGGATGCCATCATCAACCAGAAGGGCAAGGATGTAATCTGTATCTATGTGGCCATCGGCCAGAAAGATACCACCGTGGCAGATATTCAGGAAAAGCTGACGAAGCATGGGGCCATGGACTATACCACCATTGTCTGCGCCCCGGCCTCCTACTCTGCTTCCCTCCAGTACATTGCCCCCTTTGCAGGGGCCGCCATGGGCGAGTATTTTATGTATCATGGCAAGGATGTACTCATTGTATATGACGATCTGTCCAAGCACGCTGTGGCCTACCGGGAAATTTCCCTGCTGCTGCATCGGCCTTCCGGACGTGAGGCCTACCCCGGCGATGTGTTCTATCTTCATTCCCGGCTGCTGGAGCGGGCAGCCCAGCTTTCTGAAAAGCTGGGTGGAGGCTCTATGACCGCCCTGCCCATCATTGAAACTCAGGCCGGCGATATCTCTGCCTACATTCCCACCAACGTAATCTCTATTACAGATGGTCAGATCTTCCTGGAGTCCGATCTGTTCAACGAGGGCCAGCGGCCCGCCATCAACGTGGGGCTGTCTGTATCCCGTGTGGGCAGTGCCGCCCAGACCAAGCTGATGAAGCAGGTCTCCGGACGGCTTCGCATGAACCTGGCCCAATACCGGGAGCTTGCCAGCTTCTCTCAGTTTGGTTCCGATCTGGACGCCTCCACCAAGCAGGTGCTGGAGTCCGGCGCACGGATGATGGCCGCACTGCGGCAGGGCCGGTTCCAGCCCCTGCCGGACTGGAAGCAGGCACTGCTGATCTATGCCGTTTCCGAAGGCTTTGCCGACCATGTGGTTCCGGATCAGATGGAAGAATACGAAGAACAACTCTACCACTTTATGGAAGAGAAGTACAAAGATCTGGTGGTACAGCTGGAAACCGGCAACAAGCTTCAGGGCGAGACGCTGGAGCAGGTTCGGCAGGCACTGAACCAGCTGAAGTGTGGATAATTTGAAAGGAACGGAGGGAATACCATGGCAGGACTGCGGGAACTGAAAAGTCGCCTCAGCAGCATCGAAACTGTAGGACAGCTTTCCGGTGCCATGCGAACCGTATCTGCGGCAAAATATTCCCAGGTCGGCAATGTACGAAGCAAGTTTCTTGCCTACGGTCAAGCCTGCAGCACGTTGATGGAGACCTTTGGGCCGGAGCTTTCTGAAGCCATTCCACAGGGGAATCCTGATGCACCCCGGTGCTACGTGGTAATCGCCGGAAACCGGGGCCTCTGCGGCGGCTATAATGTGGAACTGATGGCCTATGCCTCGGCGCTGCTGGGTCAGGAGCAGGAGCCTTATCGGCTTGTGACTCTGGGAAAAAAGGCGGAAAGCGGAATGCTGGAGGCCGGATTTCAGGTGGAAAAAGCCTACTGTATTTCCGATGTTCCGGATTTTTCAGCGTGCAGCGGCATGTTTGCCGACCTGCGGCAAGCCTATGCAGCAGGCGAAATATCCTCTGTTTGTGTCATCTATCAGCAGTTTGTCAATATGCTGTCCCAGGAACCCTGCGCCCGGCAGATTTTGCCCATGGGCACCGAATCAGGAGGCAGCCAGCGGGAGGTTCTATTTCTGCCCGACCGCCAGACCCTTTTGCAGGAGGCCGCCCTTTCCTGTGTGGATTCCGCCCTGTTTTCCGTTGTGCTGGAGGCGGCAGCGGGGGCCCAGGCGGCCACCCTGGTGGCCATGCGGACGGCCTACGACAATGCCCAGGAGTCTATTTTGGCCCTGGAGACCCAGATCAGCCGAAAACGGCAGAGTGACATTACCGCCAGTGTGATTGAGACCTCCACAGAGGTCATAGAGTGAGGAGGCAACTATGGGTTCTATTGGACGCATTACAAGAATTACAGGTCCCGTGGTGGACGTTCGATTCGAAGGAAAGGATCTGCCGGATATCCTCCACGCCGTAGAGGTACGGAAGGGGGATGAGGTATTCACCCTGGAGGTGCTGCAGCACCTGGGCCTGGGGGAGGTGCGCTGCATCTCCATCCATCCCACCGATGGCCTGTCCAGAGGCATGATGGTCTATGACACAGGTGCCCCCATTTCCGTACCGGTGGGCAATGAAACCCTGGGCCGAATGATTAACGTCACCGGCGAGCCCATTGACCGGGGCGGCCCCATCGAAACAGAAAAGCGGTGGCCCATTCACCACGATGCTCCGGACTTTACGGAGATCACCACCTCCGACGAAATTCTGGAGACAGGCATTAAGGTCATTGACCTGATGACCCCCTTTGCCCGGGGCGGTAAGATTGGCCTCTTCGGCGGCGCCGGAGTGGGAAAGACTGTGCTGATTATGGAGCTGATCCGGAATATCGCCTTCGAGCACGACGGCTATTCCGTCTTTGCCGGTGTGGGCGAGCGTTCCCGTGAAGGCTACGACCTGTGGCAGGAAATGAAGGACTCCCAGGTGCTGGATAAGACCGCACTGGTATTCGGCCAGATGAACGAGCCTGCGGGAGCCCGTCTCCGGGTGCCTCTGGCTGGACTTACCATGGCAGAGTACTTCCGGGAGACCTCCCACAAGGATGTACTGCTGTTTATCGACAACATTTTCCGATTTACCCAGGCCGGTTCCGAGGTATCTGCCCTGCTGGGCCGGATGCCCTCGGCAGTGGGTTATCAGCCCACCTTGGCTACGGAAATGGGTAAGCTGCAGGAGCGAATCGTCTCCACCAAGCAGGGTGCCATCACCTCCGTTCAGGCCATCTATGTGCCGGCAGACGATCTCACAGACCCGGCCCCTGCCACCACCTTCTCCCATCTGGATGCCACCACGGTGCTGTCCCGCTCCATTGTAGAGCTGGGCATCTATCCGGCGGTGTCGCCTCTGGAGTCCGGCTCCCGAATGCTGGCCCAGGACATTGTGGGTCAGCGGCACTACAAGACCGCAAAAGAGGTGGCCCGGGTGCTCCAGAAATACAACGAGCTACAGGATATCATTGCCATCCTGGGCATGGACGAGCTTTCCCCCGAGGAAAAGACCCTGGTGCGGCGGGCCCGCCGGGTACAGCGATTTATGAGTCAGCCCTTCCATGTGGCCGAGGGCTTCACCGGCGTAAAGGGAGCCTATGTTCCCCTGGAGAAGACCATCAGCAGCTTCGAGGCCATCTTAGGCGGCGAATGTGACGACTTCCCGGAGAGCAGCTTTATGCTGGCAGGCACCATTGACGATGTGTACAAAGCCGCCAAGGGGGCTGTATAATGGCAGATTTGACCCTGATAATTGTGGCTCCGGACGGAGAAAGGGCCAACCTTTCCTGCGATTCCATTCGGCTTATGGTGAAGCAAAATGCCAAGGAGCAGGACGGAGGCTGGGTCGGCATCCGGCAGGGCCATGTGGATGCCCTGATGGCAGTGGCGCAGGGCCCGATACTGGCCTTTCAAAACGGCCAGGAAGTGGGAAGGTTCGAAACCGGGGGAGGCTTTGCCTCGGTAAAGGACAACGTGGTCACGGTGATAATTCAGAAATGAGTGATCTGATCGACCAGAATGGGCCTTCGTTTTTCCTTTCCCGAGGTTCCCGGAAACAGAAATAACAGATCGAAACCAGTTCCGATCACACAGACAGCGTCCAGAGAGGCTCAAGAGAAGCTTACTCTGGACGCTTTTTCAGTACAAAATGCGCCTCTGTCATTTGGAAAAGCTCCTGTTCCCCTGTGGGATGCCTCCATTTCCCCCTACCCACATGATTTATTACAAATTTATTACGTATTTGTTGTGAAACATTACGAATAGACAAAACAAAATGCGGCTTTTATAATGTAGACATGAAACTATCGGCCTAGCCGAAACGGGAAAGGAGTCTCATTATGAAGAAGAAAATGCTTGCACTACTACTGGCACTGGTGATGGTGCTGGGTATGCTGTCCGGCTGCGG
>CAZFXB010000075.1:0-9425 GCA_964522835.1 uncultured Oscillospiraceae bacterium | reverse complement strand
TTAGGTTTGTTTTCGGCGCACACCAAGGTCAGGGACTGCAAGGTGGCAGTACCCATATAGAAGCCCTGACTGAAGTCACACTCTGCACGGCTGCCGTAGCCCTTGCTGTGGCTGGCGGCATCGATGGCAAGGAAGAAGAGGTAGGCCAAATCTTCATAGGTCTGCACGACCATGAAGCCTACAAAGCTATCTCCGTCCAGCAGGGCAAGAAAATCAAGGTTATCAGCTTGTGCCATTTTGACTAGTTCATCAGGGGCAAGATATTCCTCCGGCGGGAACGCTTCTTTAGCGAGAGTGTTGATTTGCTCCCAGAAGAGACTTTTCTGTGTGATGTGTTCCAAGTTTAGCTGCATAAAAATCTCCATAAGGGAAATGCATATTGAAAGTATTGATAAACAATGGGCATTATAATGGCTGCTTTACGTAAAGTCAATGGTGCAAAAGAATTTCGTCTATACAACGGCATAGGCAGATGGGGTCTAGCGGTTTTGTAAAATAAAGCTTGGGTGTAGGTCGCCGGAAGAGACGATCTACACCCAAGGTTCTTGTTATTGGAAAGAAGTTCAAACAGAAAATTAGATAGAATACGGGATGGGATTACTTTTTTGCAGCATCCAGCAGGTTACGCTTGGTATCCCAGAGCTTTTTGGAAAGATCCACATAGTAGTTATGGGGGTTTTCAAACCGCTTTACCTCGTCCCACAGCGTGTCCAGCTGCTGGGCACAGTAGCTGCGGATGTCCTCTAGCTTGGGCAGGTCATAGACCAGCTGTCCATTTATAAACACGGGAACTTGAAGCTCACGCATGGTATAGTTGCGGAGTTCTTTGGTTTTCCAGGTGGCATTCTGATCGAAGATCACATGGCCATCCTCCTCCGGCATACCTTCCTCCCGGAGACGAAGCTCATCGGCAATGGCCTTGCCGCTGTCTTTATCGTAGAAGCGAACGATGCGCTTAAAGCCCGGGTTGGTAATTTTAGTGGTGTTTTCACTGACTTTGATTTTGGGGACAATGTTGCCGTTGTCATCCTCTACACCGGCCAGCTTGTAAACACCGCCGAACACCGGCTCGCTTTTGGAGGTGATGAGCCGTTCGCCCACGCCAAAGGAGTCGATCTGGGCACCCTGCATCATCAGATCCATAATCAGGTGCTCGTCCAGAGCGTTGGATGCAGTGATCTTACAGCACTGCAGCCCTGCGTCATCCAGCATTTTTCTGGCCTTTTTGGACAGATAGGAAATATCGCCGGAGTCCAGGCGAATGGCCATGTTGGTGATGCCCTTCGGCAGCAGCATCTCTTTGAAAACCCGAATGGCATTGGGAACGCCGCTTTTCAGCGTGTTGTAGGTGTCAACTAGAAGGGTTGCATTGTTGGGATAGACTTCACAATAGGCCCGGAAGGCTTCGTACTCGCTGGGAAACATCATAACCCAGGAATGGGCCATGGTGCCGCCGGCGGGAACACCAAAGACCTTGTCGGAAAGGGCACAGGCGGTACCCTGACAGCCGCCGATATAGGCAGCTCTGGCACCGATGATGGCACCATCGGCACCCTGGGCACGGCGGGAGCCGAACTCCAGCACCACACGGCCCTGGGCGGCCCGGACGATTCGGTTGGCCTTGGTGGCGATCATGGACTGGTGATTGAGGGCCAAAAGCACATAGGTCTCCACCAGCTGGGCCTCGATGGCAGGGGCACGGACGGTGAGCATGGGCTCGTGGGGGAATACGGGGGTTCCTTCGGGCACAGCGTAGATGTCTCCGGTAAACTTAAAATGACGGAGGTAATTTAAGAATTCCTCGTCAAAGCCCCCCTTACTGCGGAGATAGGCAATGTCGTCCTCGTCAAAGTGCAGCTGCTGAATGTACTCCACCACCTGTTCCAGACCTGCGGCAATGGCATAGCCGCCACCGTCGGGGACAGAACGGAAAAATACATCGAAGTAGCAGATTCGGTTCTGCATACCCTTTTTAAAATAGCCGTTGCCCATGGTGACCTCATAGAAGTCAAAGAGCATGGAAAGATTTCGATTATCCATGGTTTAAGATCCTTTCTTTCAACCTGAAAGCATTATATTAACCATAATTATAGCACATTTTATGCCAATGGTATAGGGGGAAACGAAAAAATGAGGGGGCACTTCAATTTAGGACTTTGCCTGCTTTTTCTTTTTGCGGCGGCGGAGCATACGAACCACCAAAACCACCACCAGGATTACCAGTAAGATCAGCGCCAGCAGGATAAAGGTGAATTTGTTGGCATTGCGGAGCAGTTTTACCGGGTTGAGACTGCTGTAGACCACCTTCCGTCCGTCTGTTTCGCTGTAGCTTTCATCCACCTTTTCCCCCATGCTCTGGAGATAGGTGGCGATGGCGTACCATTCCTTCAGAGGAACGCCGTTTTCGTCGTGAACCACATAATTTACCAGTTCGTCGGAGGAGATGGGGTTGCCATTTTCGTCCCTGGGGGTGATGGATAGCAGACCGAAGGAGGTGCTTTTTACAGCGCCCAGCATCTGTCCGGCGTACATGCCTGTGGTAATAGAGTAGAGCTGATCGTCCTGGATCTCCTCCAGCGTGCCGTCTGAGCGGCGCAGATGGGCCTGATCCACTTTGTTGAAAATCATTCTATATTGGTTGAAGGAATATTCTACACCAGAGAAAAACAGCTGGGCTGCGGACATGAGGGGTTGAACCGAAGCATCCACCTCCAGTGCGGTTTTCAGATCTTTTCCCGTGAGATAGACGGAAACCAGCTCGCCCTCTGTACCAACACCAAGAGAGGCGGCGTTGAATACATCAGAAACGGTGACATCACCCAGGGGAATGGTTTCACGGATTACGCCGGAGGCGGTGAGGGCCACATCCACAGGTTTTCCCGTGGCCTGTTCTACAGCCCACTTGTAGGCATCGGAATACAGATTGCCCAGAGTAGATTCGTGGGCGGTCTCATAAACCTGCTCCACCGTGTCGAAGGTATAGGGATTCTGGGTCAGTACCTGGTCAAAGGTCATGCCGTACTGTGAGAGATAGTCCTGTTCCACCACAGATTTATAGTGCTCGACCAGAGCGGCGATTTCCGCATCCTCCGGGGTGTTTTCGGTGATGGGGGTCAGGGTATAGCTGCTGAGGGATTTATTTCCCTGATTGTCCAGAGAAAAACGGATGGCGCCTAAGTTTTTGCTGTATTCTCCTGCGGAGACAATATAGGTTTCGCCCACCACAATGGGGGCATCCAGCTTGGAGTGGGTATGTCCGGAGATAATCAGGTCGATGCCGGATACGTTCTTGGCCAGGTCGTAATCTTCTCCAGTGCCGTCGTCCTCCGTTCCGCTGTGGCTCAGGCAAATGACAAAGGGCTCTTCTCCGTAGGTTTGCAGGCACTCTGCTTTTGCGGCATCCACAGTTTTCTGGGCCGTTTTAGCGGCATCCTGCAAAATCATGCCGGAGTTGGGGGCGCAGGCGTGGGAATCAATACCGGTAAGACCAAAGATGGCGAAGTAAACACCGCCACGTTCCATGAGAATATAATCCTTTACACCGTAGTTGCGCAGGGCATCCCACACAAGGGCAGCATCTTCGTCATAGCCCTCCTCACCCTCAGTGGGAGGCAGATAGTTGGCATCCACAATGGCAGGAATCGGTTCGCCGCTGGCTTTTGCAGCGTTTAGCATGGATGCAAGCCCCTTGGGCAGATAGTCAAATTCGTGGTTGCCAAAGGTGGTGGCATCGTAGCCCATAGCTCCCAGCATTCTCAGCTCAATGGCAGAGGTGGGATAGGCAGTCTGGAAGAGGGAACCCATGGAAAAGTCGCCTCCATCCAGCAGCAGGGCATGGGGAGAAGCTTCCTTCTCCTGACGAATGGCGGTCATCAGTCTGGCGTAGCCGCCGTACTCGCCGCCGTCTTCACTGTCTGCGGGGAGCAGATGAGAGTGAAGATCATGGGTGAACAAAATGGTAACGGTTTTTGCTTCGTCCGCAGCATATACAGGTACAGCCAGCCCGAGCTGCAGAACAAAAACCATGATCCAGGCGAGAAAACGTTTCATAGCAGTCTCCTTTGTTTGATGTTTATCCTTACTATAGCATACTTTTTGTAATTTTTCCACTGATATAAAAGCTGCCGCCCAATCGGACGGCAGTCTGTATATTAGGTGTTCTGTTCCCGGAGAAAGGAGAGAATTTTTTCAGCTGTGGCCTCCAGGCCCAGGGAAGAATCCAGAACAAGATCATACTGCTCCTTTTGCCCCCACTTCTTTCCGGAAATATGTCGGTAGTAGCTGGCACGGGCCTTGTCGGAGCGTCGTGTATTCCGCCGGGCTTCCTGCAACGTGTCACCGTAGACTTCCATCACCCGCTGGATCCGGTACTCCCGTGGCGCTCCGATGAAAATGCGGAGCACCTGGGGATGATCCTTTAATACCCAGTCTGCGGACCTGCCTACAATGACACAGCTGCCCTGGGCAGCAATCTTTTGAATAATACGTTCCTGAGCCTCCATGGCGTACTGAACCACCCGGGTGCTGAGATAGAGCTCCCGCAGCACATTGGGGGCGTTTTTGTGGATATTCGAGATAAATTCCTGATCCAGTCCGCTTTCGTGGGCGGCCAGTGCAATCATCTCTTTGTAGTAGAAGGGAATTCCCAGGGACTGGCCCACCAGTTTTCCGATTTGCTTGCCGGAGGAGCCGTGCTGCCGGGCAATGGTGATGATAACACCGGGGTGGGAGGGCTTTAATGCAACCTGGCCATCAATATAGGGCAGCGCTGAAGGTGTCCCAGCCACATAGTCCTCTCGAAGAAACTGACGATAGAATATGAGCCCCACCAGACTGGTGATGGTGTCTGTGGCAGGGAAGGTGAGCCAAAAATACTGTAGGCCAAACCGGGAGAACAGATACCCCAGTGGGACAAAAAGGGCAACGGTACGCACCAGCGTCAGCAGAGAGCTTTTCAGGCTGGAACCTACGGCCTGGAAGAATACTGGGAAGGTGAGGGAACTGACCAGTGGAATAAAGCTGATGGCCACAATGCGGAAGGCGGTGGTGCCAATGGAAATAACCTGGGGATCCGATGAGAATACGCCCAGCATTTGGGCGGGGAGAAGTTCAAAGCAGGCAATGCCCAGGGTCATCAGGGACATGCCGAAAATGATCGCACCCCACAGTGTTTTTTTGCACCGCTCCAGATTCCGGGCGGCATAGTTAAAGCTGATAACCGGCACGATACAGGTCTGCATGGCACCCAGGGGGATAAAGAAAAAGCTCTGCCACTTGTAATATAGGCCCAGCACCGTGACAGCCTGATCTGAAAAGGTAGAGAGAATCAGGTTGAGCCCGAAGATATAGATGGTGTAGGCGGACTGCATCAGAATATTGGGGAAGCCCAGACGAAAAATCTTTGCAACATGGCCCGGATAAACAGATATGTCGGGGAATTTTCGAAAACCCTTTCGAAGCACCACCAGAGCAGCCACCATCTGACCTGCCACAGTGGCCACGGCTGCACCGGCAATGCCCATTTGGGGAAGGCCGAAGGCACCGAAAATCAGCAGGGGATCCAGCAAAATGTTGGTTAGGGCACCCATAACCTGGGCGATGGTGGGCGTTTTCATGTCTCCCTCTGCCTGACAAACCTTTGTCCAAATGCTCTCCAGGAAGAGGCCGAAGCTCATCACACAGACAATGCGCCCATAAACCACCACATCACGGATCACATCCGGGGAGTTGGTGGACATTCTGGCATACAGGGGCATAATGGCCCAGGTGATGGCCGCAAATAGGGCCCAGAGCACCAGCGCCAGGGGTGTGCCCACACCGGCGTAGGTCTGGGCCTCTTTCCGGCTGCCGGAGCCCAGCTTGGCGGCCATTACCGTATTGATGCCCACACCAGTGCCTACGGCCAGGGCAATCATCAAAAGCTGGATGGGATAGATGATGGAAAGGGCTGTTAGGCCGGATTCGGAGAATCGGCCCACAAAGAAGCTGTCAACAATATTATATAGGGCTTGAATCAGCTGGGCCAGCATTACCGGAGGGGCCAGCTTGAGTAAAATCCGGCTGATTTTTTCCTTGCCAAAAAAATCTGTGGTATCCATAGTTTTCTCCACCTTTTGCGTCGAAATACTGCATGGGGATTATAGTGGCAGAAGGGGGCAAAGTCAATTGTGGAAGGTGACAAAAAAGCCTGTGTTTTCACAGGAAAACCCGTCTTTTGCACATGACTTCTGGAAATTTTCTGGACACAGGGCAGGGGGTGGCGTATAATGGTCTCAGGTTATTTCGATATAACAACATAGGAGGAGTTTTTATGTTCAGTAAAGCCTTTCTTGACTATCAAAAGAACATTCCCACAGCGCCCCCGGCATCCATGGATGGGCCTGGTGTTCCCGGTATGGGCCCAGCCCCCGGTGGCGCCCCCATTCCCCAGGAATTTGCCCATCTGAAGGTGCCCATGATGCCCCCGGATTACCAGTCCCCCGAACCGGAGATCCCTGCGGGATTTGAAGGCGGGAAGATCAGCCTGAATGGTGTTCCCGGCATGATGCTTTCACGGCCAGGTGTTCGGGAAAATGCTGCGTTCCTGTATATCCATGGTGGCGGATTTACCCTGGGCAGCGGTATGACCGCAGGCTCTCTGCTAAAGCATTTTCTGGAGCATACCAATTTGGCGGGCTATTCTGTGGATTATCATCTGGCACCCTATCATAAGTTCCCCACGCAGATCAATGAAATTGTGGCCTTTTACAAGGGAATGCTGGACTCCGGTATTGAAAAAATCGTGGTAGGTGGAGAATCGGCGGGAGCTGGGCTGACTCTGAGTCTGGTGATGGCCCTGAAACAGGAGAATTTGCCCCTGCCTTCGGCCATTTGGGCTTCTTCTCCTGTGGATGATATTCGGTTTGATCTGCTGGAGCTGTTCACAGAGGATATGTTCACCTCTGGCTGCGAGGATATGGTGGAAGCCTATGTGGGAGATGCAGATCCCAAGGATCCCAGAATTTCGCCTCTTTATGGTGATTTCTCCGATTTCCCGCCCACATTTATTCAGGCCGGCAGCGGGGAAAGCCTTGCTGCTGGTGCGCTCCGCATTGTGGACAAGCTGGTGCGGGCTGGCAACGAGGTGCATTTTACCTTCGGTAAGGGAATGCCCCATACCTTTGCTATGGACTATGCCCTCTATCCCGAGGGAAATAACGCCATGAATGAGATTCTCAGCTTTGTGAATCATGTACTGGATCTGAAATAAAAATCAGCCCGCCGAGTTCGGCGGGCTGATTCTGTCAGTGCGTGTATTCGTATGCCAGAACAGGGTCGATGTATTCCTCCAACTCCCGGAAGGTGATGCAGCGGCCGCCGTTGTCGTAAATTGCTTTGATTTGATCCTCGAAGGGCATGGGCTCCGGCATCATGCCGCCCACAACCTCATGCTTCACCATAAGGAGTACCTTGCCGCCCTCTGTGGCATCAATCAGGGTTTTGAAATCCTTCGGTTCCATGGCAGCCACGTTGGGCACGATCATGGGTGTATCCAGATAAGGATCATAGGGGGCGCAGCCGAGAAGCTGCCGCTCGTCGCCCTTCAGCTCTCCACGACCCCAGCGGTAACCCTCCTTACGGATCAGCGCCTCCATGTGTCGGGTACAGCCACCCCCGGGATAGCCAAAGGTAATGGGCTTGGGAATGCCATATTCCTCACACCGACGGTCGATACCACGAACCTCCTCCAGAATGGCATCGTCGTCCATGGTGTAGAGATTGACAGGATGATGCCAGGAGTGGTTGGCAATTTCGTGGCCCCGGTCAGAGAGCTCTTTGATCTGCTGCCAGGTCATAAAACGGGTTTTGTCCTCGAATCCCTTGCCGCCGCCCATGGGGTGGGCCATTTCTGTGGTGAAAAGCACAGCTTTGCCGCCGTATTTCTCCAACACGGGACAGGCTACTTCGTAGTGGTCGATGGTGGAATCATCGAAGGTCATAAGCACCAGTCCTCTGGGAATGGGCTTTTTGACCGGATCAGCGGCTTGAAGGGCCTCTTTCAGCTGGTCGTAGGTGAAGCCCAGCTCCTTGTGCATGGCGTTATTGTCAATGGTTTCGCCTGCCAGCAGGGCAGCCATCATGTTTGTAAGGGTTTGGTTCATACCGGGAGGGCCTCCCATGGGCTTGCCGTCGCCACCGGGGCCGCCGGGGCCGTCGCCAGGGGCACCGGGGCCACCAGGGCCCATCTCTGGATACAGCTCCGGCAACAGACCACGAAAATCCTTCAGAGCTTCATAGCGGGTGGGCTCCAACTGCCGCTTTTTTATCTCATACTGTTGCAGTGCTTTCGATAACTGCTGGGGTGTCATAGGGATCATCCTTTCCTGTGTGTACTAATTTCAGACACAATGGCCGATTTTCGGTCGCTTTTTATGTATGCTTTTTCTGTACGCCCTTTACGGTGCAAGTTTAATTCCAGAAATCTGGCTACCGGCGGGAGGCCAGTTCCAGCGGATGGAATGGGCATTGGGCCGCAATTATACGTTTTCGGGATAATTTACGTGAAACAGTTTTTCATACTCTCCTTCCGGATAATGAACATCAAACGCTTTCTCCAGTTCTTTATTGCCGAAGACCCAGCGGAAATCGCCGTTGTAGTGTTCATAGGGCTCCGGATCCATGGGGAAGGGGGCCGGAATTTCATCATAACGATAGGGCCGGAAGTAGTAGCTTGGCTTTCGCATGGGGTGCTCATAGCCCCCGTTGGGCTGACCGTGCATGGTGTTGACCGAGTCAGTGTACCAGTCCCGATAGAAGTCGGAACGAATGGAGCGGAACCATTTGAAGTGCCAGATTTTCCATTCGCCGGTCTCCGGATTGCGGATAAAGTCGATTCCATATTTGCCCCAGCACCAGAAGCTTTTAGCCTCCTCTGCCATAATACCGGCTGGCATAGTTTCAAAACCTGCACTCATCCATGTGGCTTTGGCAGTTTTACAGTCCCCCGCTACCTGGATACAGGGGGAGCAGAGGGTGTGGAAAAAGATGCCGCCACGAAGATCGTCTCCCGTTTGACTTTCCCAGAAGCCCTTGACTGCATCATAGCCAAAGAAACAGCCCCAATCCGACACATCCGCAGATATGTCATCCCGCCAGTCAGCGAAGCATTCAATGCTTCGGGCAATATAAGCTGGATTTAAATGAACGGCCTCGTAGTGAGCCATGACCTGTTGGATTTCGTTTACCGCCTTGAGTCGCTCCACTTCCAGTTTCAGCTGTTCCAGTTCTGTCATAATGATCCTCCTTTTATTGTTGCTGCATTTGGGTCTAAAATAATGGGAGCAATTTTTGTGCCATTTTTTGCACTTGGTATAACATTTTGATTTGAACATATTTTGATTTACAGTGATAAAGGATTGTGGTAAAATATAACCAGATAATGATAC
>CAZFXB010000074.1:0-9480 GCA_964522835.1 uncultured Oscillospiraceae bacterium | reverse complement strand
GCCTCCCTTGTTAAAGGGAGGTGGGCCGCCCACAGGCGGCTCGGAGGGATTGTGCGGTAGCTTGTTTCGAATACAGAAAACCAAGGCGAATTCGTACTGCGGTAGTCAATCCCCCAGTCTCGGCAATGCCGAGCCAGCCCCCTTTAACAAGGGGGCCTCTGGCTGGTGCAAATTTGATCGAATTTACAGATTCGCCGTTAGTTCATCCATATTGCGACATTGGGCCACTGGGGAACGGATTGCCACACCAGTGAAATCGTTCACTGGTTCGCTATGACAGATCGGGAATCTGTGCATATTCGCCGAAATTTGCATCATATTGTAGCTGCATCCTGCCCCCTCTCAGTCAGCTTCGCTGACAGCTCTCCCCATAGGGGCGAGCCTCTGGCCGGTGCAAAATCACCAGGCTGCTCCCTTTATAAAAACTTCTTCATCTGTTCAATATTATTCTGCTCTGTGTCCAGCAGCTTCTGTGAAAGCTCCGTTACCGCCTTATCCCGGCCCAGATACTGGCGATCGTGTTTAATGGACTTAATCACGCCCTTGGTGTTGCCGGAGATCATCATCTCCGCAATTTTTGAGGTAGATGGGGGCGAAAATTTCTGCATGGTTTTGCTCATCATCAGCCCCATTTTGCTGCCCATGGGCAGCGGCTCCGGGATTCCGCCCCGGGATTTGAGCATTTCCGTGGCTGTGGAGCACAGCTCCCCATACTCCGCTTTCTGCTGCTGGAGGGCCTGCCGCAGCGGCTTGCAGGAGGCATACTGGAGCACCGCATCAATGCCATCGTGGCCCATGAGTGCCCCCTCCCGAATGTAGCCCAAAAGCTCTGTGTCAGTAATCATCTATGGAACTCTCCTTCCTTTTTTGGAGATAGTATTTCCGAAAGACGCTCATTTATGCTGAAAATCCCCTCACAAAAGGCTGTGAGGGGAAATCATCAATTTCGTTTTTCCACAATGTCCCGGGCCACATGGACGCCGCTGGCAGAGGCATGGGACAGCGAATGTGTAATGCCACTGCCATCGCCGATGATATAAAGCCCATCGTAGCGGCTCATAAGGTGCTCGTCCACCTCTACCTCCATGTTGTAGAACTTTACCTCCACGCCGTAGAGCAGGGTATCATCGTTGGCCGTGCCAGGGGCCACCTTATCCAAAGCGTAGATCATCTCAATAATACCGTCCAGGATCCGCTTGGGCAGCACCAGGCTCAAATCGCCGGGGGTTGCATTCAGTGTGGGGGTCACGAAGGATTCCTCAATCCGGTTGGGGGTAGACCGACGGCCCCGAATCAAATCCCCAAACCGCTGGACAATGACCCCGCCGCCCAGCATATTGCTGAGCCGTGCAATGCTCTCGCCGTAGCCATTGGAGTCCTTAAAGGGCTCGGAGAAGTGCTTGGCCACCAGCAGGGCAAAGTTGGTATTTCCGGTTTGAAGGGCAGGATCCTCATAGCTGTGACCGTTGACGGTGATGATACCGTTGGTATTCTCCGTCACCACAGCCCCCTTGGGGTTCATGCAGAAGGTACGAACCCGATCCCCATATTTCTCCGTTCGATAGACGATCTTGCTCTCATAGAGCTCGTCGGTGAGATGGGAGAACACCTCCGCAGGCAGCTCTACCCGAACGCCGATGTCCACCCGGTTGGATTTTGTGGGGATCTGAAGCTCCCGGCAGACACCTTCCATCCACTTGCTGCCGCTTCGGCCCACAGAGACCACACACTGGTCGCAGCTGTAGCTCTCCCCGCCGCAGTAGACCACGTACCCATCTTCCCAGGCGGCCACCCGCTCCACCGGCGTATCGAAGAAGAAGTCCACCTGATCCTTCAAGTGGGCATAGAGATTCTCCAGCACCACATAGTTGATATCCGTACCCAGATGACGCACAGAGGCATCCAAAAGATGCAGGTCGTTCTGAATGCAGAGCTTTTTGAACCGGGTTCCGGCGGTGGAGTAGAGCTTTGTGCCCTCTCCCCCATAGGCCATGTTGATCTTGTCCACATAGTGCATCAGCTCCATGGCCCGCTTTTTCCCGATATATTCGTAAAGGGTTCCGCCAAAGTCATTGGTAATATTGTATTTACCATCGGAAAATGCACCTGCTCCCCCGAAGCCGCTCATAATGCTACAGCTTTTGCAGCTGATACAGGACTTTACCTTTTCGCCGTCGATGGGACAGCGGCGGCGTGCCAGGGGATGACCGGCTTCAAAAACCGCCACCTTCAGCTCCGGTCTGTGCTCCATCAGCTCATAGGCCGCAAAAATACCGCCGGGGCCGGCACCAATGATAATCACATCATATTTTGTGGGGATCCGTTTTTCATTCATTTCCATAATCTCACCTAATAATGTATTGACGGGGGTATGCAGGGTCTCTGAAAGTCGGATCAGCGTCTCCGCATCGGGGATAGACATGCCCTTTTCCCACTTGGACACGGTCTGCCGCACCACATTCAGCCGGGCCGCCAGGGTCTCCTGGGAAAGCCCCCGCTGCTTTCGAAGTTCCTTTAGTTTTTCACTCAGCATAAAAATGCCCCCTTCTTGTCATTTTATATTATACCGTGAAACAAACCCCTTGACAAGCAACGGAAATTAACATTGTAATTTCCTGTCCTGCAGGGACTTTTGCAAGCAGAGCTGTTATTTCTTGCAAAACTTTCTTGACAGAGCCTGTATCATCCTGTAGAATAAGGTGTAAAATGAACCAGAAAAGGATGCTGATGTGCATGAAAACTCCCTTTGTGAACAAGGCCCAGCTTGAGGCCATTACAGAAAAATATCCCACCCCCTTTCACATCTACGACGAAAAGGGCATCCGGGAAAACGCCCGGCTGGTAAAGCAGGCTTTCTCCTGGAATCCGGGCTTCAAAGAATACTTCGCAGTCAAAGCCACCCCCAACCCCTCTATTTTGAAGATCCTCCGGGAGGAGGGCTGCGGAACGGACTGCTCCTCCCTCACAGAACTGATGATGTCGGAGAAGTGCGGCTTCTCCGGCAGCGAGATCATGTTCTCCTCCAACGAAACCCCTGCCGAGGAGTTTGTCCTGGCAGAAAAGCTGGGAGCCACCATCAACCTGGATGACTTTACCCACATTGATTTTCTGAAGGACACCATCGGCTATATTCCCGAAACCATCTCCTGCCGGTTTAACCCCGGCGGCATCTTCCAGCTCTCGGGCAGTAAAGAGGGCTTCCAGGTCATGGACAACCCGGGGGATGCCAAATACGGCTTCACCACAGAGCAGCTCTACGAGGGCTTCCGAAAGCTGAAGGAAATGGGCGCAAAACACTTCGGCATTCACGCCTTCCTGGCCTCCAACACCATCTCCAACGACTACTACCCCGCCCTGGCCGGAATTCTCTTTCAGCTGGCGGTGGATCTTCAGGAGAAAACCGGCTGCCACATTGCCTTTATCAACCTTTCCGGCGGCGTAGGCGTTCCCTATCGCCCCGATCAGCCGAAAAACGACATTCTGGCCATCGGAGAAGGGGTGCGTCAGCAGTATGAAAAGATTCTGGTTCCGGCGGGCATGGGTGATGTATCCATCTTTACGGAAATGGGCCGGTTTATGCTGGCCCCCTACGGCGGTCTTGTAACCAGGGCCATCCACGAAAAGCACACCTATAAGGAGTATATTGGTGTGGATGCCTGCGCCGCCAACCTGATGCGGCCTGCCATGTACGGCGCCTATCACCACATCACCGTCATGGGCAAAGAGACCGCCCCCTGCGATCACAAGTATGATGTAGTGGGCTGCCTCTGCGAAAACAACGATAAATTCGCCATCGACCGGATGCTGCCGGAAATTGAAAAGGGCGATCTTCTCTTCATCCACGACACCGGTGCCCACGGCCACTCCATGGGCTACCAGTACAACGGCCGGCTCCGCAGTGCAGAGATCCTGCTCCAGGAGGACGGCTCCACCCGGATGATCCGCCGGGCAGAGACACCCGACGACTATTTTGCCACATTGATTTGGTAAAACTACAAAACCCGCTGTAATAATCCAGCGGGTTTTGTGTTATTTTGTAGAAAATACAATTCATGCTAGCATTTTCTCAAATTCATGCTATAATAGTGTCTCCAAGGGAATTTTTTATGTCATTTTATATACAAGGAGACGGAATTTATGCAGGTTCGTGAACTGGTATCCTCCGGCAGCTTCTCCGAGCTGAGACTGCTCACCGGAGAATGCGGTCTTGAGAACAACATGAAGGATGTTGTTCTTCTTGAATATGACAGTCTGATGCAGCAGCGTCAGGACTACTACAACGGGGATTTTATTATCAGCACCCTGTACTTCGCCAAGGATCACCCGGACAAATTCTATTCTACCGTAGATCGGCTCATTCGAATGGGTGCCTCCGGGCTGGCCTTTAAGTCCAGCTACTACGATGCCCCCCCTGAATCCGTGCTTCAGCTGGCCCGGGAACAGGGCTTCCCCATTTTCATCTTTGATGACCTGTACATTGAGGATGTGATCCTTACCATTTCCGACTATATGCGGCTTCGGCAGGAGTTCTCGCTCTACGAGGATTCTATTTTTAAGATCCTGCAGGGCTCTACAGAAGGCTATGGCATTGAGCAGCTCTGTGCCAGCATGAACCCAAACCGCCAAAAATACATGAATGCCGTATACATTCATGCCAGCGACATGACCTCTGACTGGGTCAATGACCTGCGCAACACCCTCCAGCTGCGGCATTCCCGGAAGCATACCAGCCAGTACCGGTTTTTACAGTTTCGCCGTGGTTTCTTCGTTCTTTCCAACTACACAGAGCCCCAGCCCCTTTCCTCCATTGCAGAGAATGTGAAGTCTCTCATGGAAAACCTGGGCTGTGATCCCAATAAGCTCTGTTTTGGTGTCAGCGAACTTCATCAGCGCTCTATGGAGTTTGACTGTGTCATTCGTGAGGCCTTTGATGCCCTTCTGGTGGCCCTTTCCGAGCAGGTACAGGTCAAGCTGTCCCCGGATCTGCGGCTTTACCGGGCCATTTTCCCTATGCTGCGGGACAAAACCATGCGACAGATCATGGTGGAAACCTTCCAGGGGCTGGAGCAGTATGATAAGGAGAGCTCCTCCGGCTTCCTTCTGGGCACGCTGAAATCCTATGCCAGCAATCACTATGACATCAAAGCCACCGCCGAAGCCCTGAATCAGCACCCCAACACCATTCGCTACCGCTTAAAAAAGATCTGCGACCTGGCTGCCTCCCCGTTAGAGGGGGATCACGCCCTTTTCTTCATGGGCGAATTCATCAAAATGGACAGTCTCTGTTCTGCCATCTATTGATGCCATACAGGTCTATACAAAATGCCTCAAACTCGTTTTCGAGTTTGAGGCATTTTTTAATGTTCTCTTAGCTGCAAATCGTACAGCTTTTTGTAAATTCCGTTCTGATTCAGCAGTTCCTGATGGGTTCCCTGCTCCCGGAGCTTGCCCTTGTGCATCACCATAATCTTATCGGCGTGCTGAATGGTGGAGAGCCGGTGTGCCACCACAATGGTGGTGCGGCCCGCCATCAGTCGGTTCATAGCGTCCTGGATCAGAGCCTCGGTCTCCGTGTCAATGTTGGCCGTGGCCTCGTCCATTACCAGGATGGCAGGATCATAGGCCAGGGTTCTGGCAAAGCTTAAAAGCTGACGCTGTCCGGCAGACAGGGTGGAGCCCCGCTCCGTCACTGCTTCCTCGTAGCCGTGCTCCAGTTTGGAAATAAACTGATCCGCATTGACGAACTTGGCCGCCTCCTGAATCTCCTCGTCGGAAATATCCTCATTTCCAAGGCGAATATTCCCCTTGATATCACCGGTAAACAGGAATACATCCTGCTGCACCTGACCAATGGCCCGGCGGAGGCTGGCCTTATCCAGCTCCTTGATGTCTATCCCATCGATGGTGATCCGGCCCTTCTGAATGTCATAGTAGCGGCCGATCAGGTTCAGAATAGAGCTCTTGCCTGCACCGGTGGCTCCCACAAAGGCCACAGTCTGCCCCGGTTCAATGGTAAAGCTTACATCCCGGAGCACCCACTCCTCATTGTCGTAGGAGAACCAGACATTTTCAAACTGGATCCGTCCCTTGGGCTGCTCCAGTGCCTTGGGCTGGGTGGGATTTTTAATGGCCGGATCCTCGTCCAGCAGAGCAAAGATCTTCTCTCCTGCCGCCATGGCGGACTGAAGGGTGGAGAACTGATCCGACAGTGACTGAATAGGCTCATAGAAGGACTGGACATAGCTGGAGAAAATGTACAGGGTACCAATGGTAATGCTTCCCCCCAGCACCAATGTACCACCTACCCCCAGCACCAGGGCCAGGGTCACAATGGAGATCCAATAGATCAGGGGCCGGAAGGTACCATAGACCACAATTTCCCGGAAGTTTGCCTGGAAGAGATCCTCAGACCGCTGGGAAAACTCGATGTTTTTTTCTTTCTCCCGGTGGAACACCTGAATCAGCTTCATGGCAGAGATATTTTCGGACAGATAGGTATTAAGCGCCGACACCTTGGTTCTGGTGATTCGGTGGGTGGATCGGTAGAGCTTAGTAAACACTCTTGTGAGATACACCACCAGAGGCACCAGCACAAAGGCCAGCAGAGCCAGCCGCCACTCCAGCACCAGCATCACAATAGAAATACCGGCGATTTTTACAACATTTTTCACCATGCTCACCAGCACCGAGGAGAACAGCTCGTTCAGGGTCTCCACATCATTGGTGACCCGGGTGACAATCCGTCCCACGGGGGTAATGTCAAAGAACCGAAGGGACAGCTTGTGGATATGCTGGAAAATCTCATTTCTAAGCTCGTAGATAATGTCCTGGCCCAGCTTCTGGAGCATCCAGGTCTGAATGGCATTGCAGATGGTACCCAGCACCAGAACGCCAATATAAATGGAAAACATTCTGACAATCAGCCCGAAGGAGCTGCCCAAGGTGATCTCATCCATGGCATCGCCAATAATAATGGGCCGAATCAGGTCGCTGCAGGTGGACACCAGTACCAGAAGCAGCACCAGCGCCATCACTTTTATATGGGGCTTTAAATAGCCCATCAAACGGCGGAACACACCCTGTTTATTCTGCATGACGGAGTGCCTCCTTTTCTGCCTCAAGCTGGAGCTCCAGCTGCTGCTGTTCGTATAGTCTTGCATAGAGGCCGTCCTTCTGGAGCAGCTCCTCATGGCTGCCGGACTCGGCACAAACCCCATCCTCCAGCATCATAATCTGATCTGCATACTGGACGGTGCTGACCCGGTGGGCAATAAGGATGGTGGTCTTGCCCTGGCGCAGCTTTTTCAGCTCTGTCAGGATTTTTTCCTCTGTATCCGTATCCACCGCCGACAGGGAATCGTCCAGAATGAGGATTTCCGCATCCTTCATCAGAGCCCGGGCAATGGAGCTTCGCTGTTTCTGTCCACCGGACAGGGTCACGCCCCGCTCACCCACCACAGTGGCATACTGCTTGGGGAAGTCCATAATATTATCGTGGATATCCGCAGCCTTCGACGCATTCACAACGGCATCCAGGTCGCCCCAGAGCTTGTCGGTCTGGCTTTCCCGCTCCTGCATCTCAAGCTCCACCGACTCTTCGGCGGCCTCTGCCTGACGAATAAAGATTTTTGTCTTCTTCCGCTCCATAGGAGGCATCTTGTCTGCCGTCCGGGTGCCGAAGGCAATGTTGGTTTGCAGGGTATCAGAGAACAGCAGGTTCTCCTGGGGCACGTATGCAATATTCTCCCGGAGCACGGCCAGGGGGATGGTGCGGATATCCCTGCCCCCCACGTAGATCTGCCCCGGCTCCACATTGTACATCCGGGTCAAAAGACTGGTCAGTGTGCTCTTTCCGCAGCCTGTCCGGCCCAGAATACCCACCATGGTGCCTGCGGGAATCTGCCCATTCAGTCCGGAGAACACCTCCGGTGTGGCAGGGGTATAGCGGAAATGCAGGTTCGAAAATTCAATGGAACCGTCGATTTTTTCAATGGATTCGTCGGTGTACTGGTCATCGGTGATCTCCGGTGCCTCGTCAAAGACGGTCTTCACCCGCTTCCAGGAGGCCAGGCCCTGAGAGACCATGGTGATGGACTCACCAGCTGCCAGCATGGGCCACACCAGCGTGGTCACATAGGAGTTGAACGCCACAAATTTGCCCAGGGTAATGTCTCCCTGGAGCACCAGATAGCCGCCATAGAGCAGGGTCAGTGCCATAGCTACACCCACCATGCCATCCAGCAGGGGGATAAAAATGGCCCGCAGCTTTACAACAGACAGATTTGCCTCCCGGGTCTCCCGGCTTTTCTGCCGGAAGGCTTCCATTTCCTTCTCCTCCTGAAGGAAGGCTTTGATGATCCGGACACCGGAGATACTCTCCTGGGCCCGATCAGACAGCCGGCCAAAGGCGGCCTGCTTCTTCTCGTACCGGCGGCTCATGGCACTGCCGTAGTAGCTGCCTCCCACCAGGATCAGCAGCAGGGGGATCAGGGCCAGCAGGGTCAGCTTCAGATCCACATAGAAGCTCATCTTTAAAACCACCATCACCGTCATCACCACAGCGTCAAAGGTGGTAAGTATGCCGGGGCCTACTGCCATACGGATGGCATCCATATCGTTGGTGAAGTAGGCCATCAGGTCACCGGTCTTGTGATGATGGTAAAAGTTGTTGGACAGGGTGGTGAGATGGCTGTAGAGATCCTGACGAAGATCCCGCTCCACCCGCCGGGAGGCACCAAACATAAGCACCCGCCAGCCAAACCGGAGGAAGGACACCAGTGTGGCCACCGCAATAATCAAAAACACATTGTGGAACAGCATCTTGGCCGTAAATCCCCCAATGGTAAGCCCATCGGTGATCTCACCGGTGAGCTGGGGAATAAACAGATCGAGAAAGTCCACCAGCAGCAAGCACAACAGGCCTCCCGCATACTGCCCGAAATACTTTTTCATGTATCCCAGCAGCGTGGGCCGCTTGTTCATATCAAAAAAACTCCCTTCAAGTAATATTTCCGTAAAAATTATTGTATCATTCTCCAGAACCTTTGACAAGAGCTTTTCACCCTATTGTGAAGATTTGATGGGTGCCGTCTTGTATTTTGATAGATCCCTTTGAAGCCGCAAAAAGCACCGAACCGCCCCATTACAGGAGACGATTCGGTGATTTTTTCTAAAATAATCAGAAATCAGCGTTGCCCACAGTACGGGGATGAGGCAATACATCCCGGATGTTGGAGATACCGGTGAGGTACATAATGAGCCGCTCGAAGCCCAGGCCGTAGCCTGCATGGTGGGTGGAGCCATAGCGGCGAAGATCCAGATACCACCAGTAGTCCTCCGGGTTCAGCCCCAGCTCCTTCATGCGGCTTTCCAGCACATCGAGACGCTCCTCACGCTGGCTGCCGCCGATGATCTCGCCGATACCAGGCACCAGGCAGTCTGCTGCTGCAACGGTCTTGCCGTCGTCGTTGAGCCGCATGT
>CAZFXB010000073.1:0-9533 GCA_964522835.1 uncultured Oscillospiraceae bacterium | reverse complement strand
CCAAAATCCAGGTCAGGTTGTCACCACAGGTGCCGCTGGCAGTCTCCGCCGCAAACACGGAGCTGGGCACCCAAACCATCACCATGCTCAGCATCAACAGCAGCGTCAAAATTCGTTTTTTCATCAGCTTTTCCTCCTTTTATTTATCACCGCTTCTTTTCCCCAACTGCTATTCCGGGAAAATCCCACAAAACATTTTACAAATTCTCTGGAATCGGCTATAATAAAGTGATTTATTATGTCATTTCGGAGGATTTCCCATGAAATATTTCAAACAGCTCCTGCTTCTGGCTGTAGCCTTCATGCTTTTGGTGGGCTGCGGCAGCGAAAGCAGCACAGAAAAGCAAGATGATACCGTCCTTGCCACCACCTATCCCATGTACTGGCTCTGCACCAATCTGCTGGAGAACACCCAAGGGATCCAGGTAGAGGCTCTGATTACGGAGCAGGTCTCCTGCCTTCACGACTACACCCTGACCACCACCCAGATGCGGCTCATCGAAGGGGCTGATCTGGTCGTCATGTCCGGGGCTGGGCTGGAGCACTTTATGGAATCTGCACTGGACGCTGTCTCCACCGATAAGCTGGTGGACAGTTCCGTGGGCATTGAACTGATTGACGATGATCCCCACATTTGGCTGGATCCGGAGCGGTACGCCCAGCAGGCCGAAAACGTGGGTGCAGTGCTCTCAGAAAAATACCCGGAGCAGGCGAATACCATCCAGGAAAACACCCTCCGGTTCGCCCAGGAGCTTCGGGAGCTAAAGGAAGCCATGAATGAAAAGCTTCAGGCCGCTTCTGTGGAGACCAATATTATCACCTTCCATGACGGCTTTACCTATTTTGCCGATGCCTTCGGCCTCAACATTCTTGCCGCCATCGAGGAGGAAGAGGGGGCTGAGCCCTCTGCGGCAGAGATTAAAGAAATCTGCACGCTGGTGGAGGAATACAACCTGAAAACCATATTTGTAGAGATCAACGGCTCCACTGCTGCCGCAGAGATCATCGCCCAGGAGACCGGCGTTGCCTATCGCCCCCTCAGCACCATTATGGGTGAAACAGAGGGAGGCTATCAGGCCGCCATGGAGGAAAACATTCAGCAGCTGCTGACGGAGGATGAAAAATGAGTGTGACCAAACACGGAAACCAGGGCTGCGGCGGCCACTGCTGCCTGAACATCGAGCATCTGGGGGTCAAAATCGAAGGGGATGAGATCCTCCGGGATGTAAATCTCCACATCCACTGTGGGGAAATCGTGGCTCTCATCGGCCCCAATGGCGCAGGAAAGTCCACCCTGATTAAGTCCATTTTGGGACAGCGGGAGCACGAGGGAAAGATCTCCTTCCAGCCCGCCGGAGGCCGAAGCCGAAAATTCCGCATTGGCTACGTGCCCCAGAGCCCCAGCTTTGACCTGGGTGATCCGGTCAGTGTGCTGGATCTGTTCTCCATGTGCATGGGAAAGGCTCCGGCAGCCTTTCATGTGGGCCGGCGGCAGCGGGAAACCGTCCTGGCCTGCCTGAAAAATGTCCACGGAGAGGGTTTAATTGACAAAAAAATCGGCCACCTGTCCGGAGGCGAGCTGCAGCGGGTGCTGCTGGCCCTGGCCCTGGAGCCGGTGCCGGATATTCTGATTTTGGACGAGCCCCTTTCCGGCGTGGATGTGGAGGGCATGAACATGCTGCTCACCATGCTGGACGAAATCCGGACAAAGTTTGACCTGTCCATCCTCATCGTCACCCATGACTTTGCCATGCTGAGCCGATTCGTGGACAAGGTGGTACTTCTGAAGGAGACCGTGCTCACCCAGGGAACACCGGATCAGGTGCTTTCCTCCCGGGAGTTTCGCTCCGTATTCCATATGGCCGGAGGTGAAGAAGCATGATGGAGCTCTGGTACAGCATTGTGTCTCTTTTGCCCTTTGAATGGGCCCAGCCGGGAACCATGCTGTTTATGAAAAATGCCCTGTTGGGCATTCTGGTGCTGTGCCCCCTGCTGGGGCTGCTGTCCACCCATGTGGTGACAGGAAAAATGAGCTTTTTCTCCGACGCACTGGGCCATTCTGCCTTCACCGGCATCGCCATTGGCTCCATCTGCGGCATGGCCTTCCCCATGGCTGCGGCGGTGGTACTCAGTATTCTGTTCGCCCTGCTCTTTACCTATGTGCAGCGCAAATCCACCCTGTCAGGAGACACCATCATTGGTGTGTTTTCCTCCACGGCTGTGGCGGCGGGCATTTTGATCGCCACCTGGGGCGGCGGCAGCTTTACCAAGTTCAACAGCTATCTCATTGGTGACATTCTCTCGGTGAAACCCGGTGAAATCGGGGTGCTGTTTCTGGTTCTGATTGCAGTTGTTGCACTCTGGTGTCTGTTCTCCAACAGTCTGTTTCTCTCTGTGCTCCACCCCAATTTGGCCAACAGCCGGGGGTTAAAAGTAGGGCTGATCCAGTCCCTGTTCACCGTGGTCATTGCGGTGGTGGTCACTCTGGCTCTGTCCTGGGTGGGACTGCTGGTCATCAACAGCCTGCTGGTATTGCCCGGTGCGGCCGCCCGAAATCTTTCGAAGAATCTCCGGCAGTATCACCTGTTTTCCATTCTGGGCGCACTGGTCTGCGGGATTCTGGGCCTGATGGCTTCTTATTATTGGGGCTGCTCCACAGGCGCTGCCGTATCCCTGCTGCTGGCCGTCTACTTTTTCCTCAGCTTTATGCTGCACCGACTGTTGAAATAAGATAGGAGGCATTTATGATCCTGACTGCTACCCAAATTGACACCGAGGAGCTGAACAGCTTCGTCTCCACACTAAAGGGGCTGAGCCTGAGCAGCGTGCTGAAAATTGCTGTTCTGGCAGTGGTACTGCTGGCTGTGATCCGGCTGCTGAATGGTCTCTTTGAAAAGTTTCTTTCCAAATCCAAAATCGACAAAAGTCTTCACGGCTTTCTTCGGGCCACGGTGAAGATCCTTATGTATCTCATTGCGGTGATGATTTTGGCGGGGAGCCTGAGCATCGATGTAACATCCCTCATTGCTCTTCTCAGTGTGGCAGGCTTGGCCCTGTCCCTGGCCATTCAGGGTGCTCTCAGCAATCTGGCAGGAGGCATTGTGATTCTGACCACCAAACCCCTCCACGTGGGGGACTATGTGACCATTGGTTCAGAAGAGGGTACCGTAGAGGAGATTGGCATGACCTACACCAAGCTGATGACCTGGGATCGGCGGATGATTTTCATTCCCAACAGCACCGTTACCTCCTCCAACGTGGTGAACTACACCGTAGGGGGCAAACGCCGGGTAGATCTCACCGTTACCGCCAGTTACGATGCGGACATTGAAACCGTAAAAACCGCCCTCCGGGCTGCGGCTGCCTCCGTCCCTCAGCTTCTTCCGGATGAACCAATCTTCGCCCGGGTCACAGGATATAAGGACAGCTCCATTGAATATGCCCTCCGGGGCTGGTGCCAGAACGAGAACTACTGGGATGCCTATTTCAATCTGCTTGAGGCCGTCAAGGTGAGCTTTGACCAGGCCGGTGTCCAGATGTCCTATCCCCATTTGAATGTGCATATGATGAAGTAAGGGAAATATAATCGAAATAAGGTTAAGAATCTGCCTCATCACAGTAAGGCAGATTCTTTTGGGGCACTTTAGTGTCAAATAATCTCCGTCATTTCTCATGAGAATGACGGAGATTTCAATAGGTATGATGGAGATAGACTCCCCACATCCGCAGGGAATATACCCTTTCTGCTTTTCTTTCAGTTTTTGATAACCAAAGAACCCACCGCCAGCGGCAAGAGCAATAACAGCAAGAATCGCAGGCAGCAAATTCGTGACAACTACAAAAAATCGTGCTGTCGCTGGATACAGGACTTGATACTTCCTACGATGGAATCAAGTCAGAAAACCTGATTAACTGGCTGCTGAGCGAATGAGCACAGCAATTTTTATGTGAAAATCAAGAATTTTTGCTCTGAACAGCACAAACTTTTATAAAAGGCCCCAATTCAGGCAACCATTCCGCTTAAATTAAGGGAATGAACATCAAAATAAGGTTAAGGAGCTGCCTCAACATAGTGAGACAGCTCCTTTTTTATAATCCGCAGTTCTCACCTAAAAGTTACAACAAAAACGTGGCAACTTTTAGATAAGTCTCCGCAACAAAAAATCGGGCAGCCCCAGAAGGCCGCCCAAAATCCTGCTGTATTCTAGAATAGTGAAACCCGCCCCAGTAACAGGTCGATCAGGTTACAATGGAAAATACCGTTGTCATCGTAGAAATTGTGTGGAATATCCATACGGACAATTATTTTCTTGAAAAAATCCCGTGTCAAAAGCAGAGATGCCAACTCAGAGGATTCTTTCTTATCTGTGTCCATTTGGAACGCCGACTGAATATAAAGCTTTCTGTCAGCATCGTTTACAACAAAGTCAATCTCCTTTTGGATCATTCCACCGCCAGAACGATCCGTAACGACACCCACATCAACAGAATATCCCCGGCGAAGCAAATCGTTGTAGAGGATATTTTCCATGATATGACCGGGATCATACTGGCGGTAATTTAGTCTGGCATTACGAAGACCAATATCCGCATAATAGTATTTGTTTGGGTACTTGAAATAAGTCTTTCCCTTAATGTCATACCGGTTTGCCATTGACACCAGGAAGGAATCCATGATGTGCTGAACATAGTTTGTTACCAAATTGGAATTGACTTTCTCATTCTTCATGCTGCTCAAAGCATTTGCAATATTTGTGGGGTTGGTCAAAGAGCTGATCTGGGATGCCAGAAAATTTAGAATATCATTTAGAATATCCTCCCGCTCGATGCCATTTCGTTCAATGATATCCTTAACATACAGCTCATTGAACAACGAAGTCAGATAATCCTTTTTGTCTTTCTCGTCCGTCAACGCCAAAATCCGTGGCATACCGCCATATAACATATAGGAGTCCAGCGCCTTGCGTTCATCCCCACCCACATAGGCGTAAAACTCCTCAAAAGACAAGGGGTACACGTGAATTTGCGTGGCACGACCACGAAATTCTGTGGCAATATCCCTGGATAGACCTTTTGAATTACTGCCTGTTACATATACATCAAGATTTTTATAGGCTTTGAGTTCATTCAACATATCGTAGATAGAAACTTCGACGCTGCCGTTTTCCTCATCCACAACCTTGGTGGTAAACTGAACCTCATCAATAAACAGGTAGTATTCATCTTTACTTTTCGTAACAATGGACTCCACATATTCGCAAAGGGTAATAGGATTTCTGAATTTGTAATAGCGGCGTTGATCCAATTCAATCTTAATGATATGATCCTCCGAAACGCCCTTTGAGAGAAGATACTCATAGAATAGATCAAAGAGCAAGACGGACTTTCCACACCGGCGAATCCCGGTAATCACTTTGATCTCACCGTTCCACATATTATGAACCATGCGTTCTAAATAAAAATCACGTTGAATCATCTCTATCACCTCAAACTTGCAACAAATACGTAGTAACTTCTATATAGAGTATACCACGATATTTAAAAAATAACAATCACCTGAAGAAAATTTCACCTAAAAGTTACAACAAAAACGTTGCAACTTTTAGGTGAGACAAGAAAACACAGGTGCGGTTCTTCGGTTTTGGAATATCGTGGTATGATTGTAGGCGTTCATGTGATGATAAGCCCGCCACAGGTCGAAACCTGTGACGGGCTGTTTTGTGCGTGTCTTATTTTGATGTTTTCTCATCCACCAACTTCTGATACATTTTCATCAACTCTGCCACACAGCTGCTTTCTGTCATGGGTTCCCCATCACGCCCGAAGCTTATTCACGATTCTCTGGGCGGTGGGGGTAATGGCCAGGCCCTCCTGGCTGGTTTCCCGGAGGCAAGCAGGCAAAAGCTTGCCGATCCGCCGCATGGAGTCAATCACCTCGTCCGGGGTCACTGCACTCTGAACCCCTGCCAGGGCCAACTGCGCCGCTACTACGCTGTTTACCGCACCGGAGGCATTCCGCTTGATGCAAGGCACCTCCACCAGTCCTGCCACTGGGTCACAGGTCAGCCCCAAAAGACTTTTCAGGGCCAGTGCTGCGCCGTGGCAGATGGTCTCGGAATCGCCGCCCTCCAGATAGGCAAGGGCTCCGGCGGCCATGGCACTGGCGGTGCCGATCTCCGCCTGACAACCTCCCTCGGCCCCTGCAATGCTGGCAGAGGCCGCAATGACCGTTCCAATTCCGGCAGAGACGAACATGGCCTCCACCATGGTATCCTCCGGGGTGTTGTGAAGCTGCTGATAACTCAGCAGCACCGCCGGGATCACGCCGCAGGAGCCTGCAGTGGGTGCCGCCACGATCCGTTTCATGCAGGCGTTGGACTCTGCCATCTTCACCGCCTTTTCCACAACGGTACCCAGATATTCTCCCAGCAGGGAACCCTGTTTTTCCATATATCTACGGAGCTTTTCTCCGTCGCCTCCCGCCATGCCGCTGGGAGAGCGGAGTTCCGGGTCATAGTTCCGGTCCGCTTCTGCCATAGCCCCATACATGCCCCGCATGGTCTCAAAGGAGCTTTCCGGGGTCACATCCCGTTCCCGGCAGTCGTTTTCCTGAATCACACGCCAAAAGGCTTTGTCCTCATTCTTGCAGATATCCAAAATCTCCTCCAGAGTGGAAAAGGTCATCTTTCTTCCTCCTTCAAGCTGTAGTAGGTCACCCGATCAATGCCCTCCAGATTCTGAAGCCAGGAGATCACCTGGCAGGGCACCTCGTCATCACATTCAATGACCATCAGGGCACTGCCGCCCCGGGACAGCCTTCCCAACTGCATGGTAGCGATATTTACCTGCTCTCTGGACAGTCTGCCGCTGACCTCAGCCACGTAGCCGGGCCGATCCTGATTGTGCACCAGCAGAGTGGGCTTTTCGCCGGAAAATCCGGCTGCCATACCGTCGATGGAGGCAATATTGATTCGGCTGCCGCCGACAGATTCGCCTACTACTTCCATGTATTTTCCCCGTTCTCCCGTCAGCTTCAGCATCACCGAGTTGGGGTGGGCATCCTTTAAATCGGCCTCTCCCAGCTGGAACTCCATGCCCATTTCCTTTGCTGTTTCAAAGCTATTGGGAATCCTGGGGTCATCCGGCTGCATTCCCAGCAGCCCCGCCACCAGGGCAAGCTGGGTACCATGGCCCTTGCCGGTGGCCAGAAAGGAGCCATAGAGCAGGATCTCCGCCTTTTTGACTGGTTCCCCCAACAGCTTTCTTGCCACATATCCAATTTTCACAGCTCCGGCGGTGTGGGAACTGGAGGGCCCCACCATAACTGGACCAATAATATCAAATAAATTCATATTGTGACTCCTTTTCACTGATACCTTGATTTTATCACACAACATGGTGGAAAGTAAAGAGCAGAGGCCATCCACAGTCAGCCTCTGCTCTTTATAAGAGTTCTGTAATTACAGGGTTTCTGCCTTGTGCTGCCGCACCAGCTTGACCACCGTTCCACTGAGCAGGAACAGTGCGATCAGGTTGGGGATGGACATAAGGCCGTTGCAGGTGTCTGCAATGCCCCACAGCAGGCCCAGATCCACCGTGGCACCCAGAATTGCCACCAGAGAATAGACCACCATAAACACCTTGTTTACCTTGCTGCCCACAATGAACTCGAGACACCGGGTTCCGTAAAGGCCCCAGCCAATGATGGTGGAGAAAGCAAAGCAGCACAGGGCCACAGCTGTAAATATGGACACCCAGTTGCCATAGGTGTTGACAAAGCCGCTGATGGTCAGCTCTGCACCGGCGTTAACACCATAGGTGATATCCTCCACACCCAGCAGAACGGTAAGCGCCGTCAGGGTACAAATAATAATGGTATCACAGAATACCTCGAAAATGCCGAAGTAGCCCTGCTCCACGGGATTTTTGGTATCAGAAGCCGCATGGGCAATGGAACCGGTACCGAGACCTGCCTCATTGGAGAAGATGCCCCGGGATACGCCCCGGCGCATGGCGATAAACATGCTGCCTACCGCACCGCCGGTAAAGCCCATGGGGGTAAAGGCACCGGCGAAAATGCTCCGGAACACAGCGGGAACTCTGGAGGCGTTCAGAATAATCACACCAACACCCAGCACCACATAGAGCACCGCCATAAAGGGAACCAGCTTCTCCGTCACCCGACCGATCCGCTTTACACCGCCCAGCAGCACCATAGCCACCATAATGGCAATGAAAATTCCCAGAACCAGGTTGATTCCAAAGACAGAGTCCTGGGAAATCAGATTGAAGTTCATCAGCGCTGTGTCAATAGAGGCGGTGATGGTATTCACCTGAGTGGCATTGCCGGTACCAAACACGGTGAGTACACCCAGGCCAGCATAGAGGTACCCAAGAAAATGCCATTTCTTCGACAAACCGTTTTTAATATAGTACATGGGGCCGCCAACCCAGTCTCCCTCCGGGTTCCGCTCCCGGAAGTGAACTGCCAGGGTCACCTCCGAAAACTTGGTACACATACCGAGCAGGGCGCTGATCCACATCCAGAACACAGCACCGGGGCCACCCAGGGCAATGGCTCCGGCCACACCGGCAATGTTACCCGTGCCCACCGTGGCAGCCAAAGCAGTACATACCGCCTGGAAGGGGGTAACGGCCCCCTCTGCCGCTTCGCCCTTGTGGAACATCTTTCCCACAGTGGCCTTCATGGAGGCTCCAAACTTACGAATCTGAATAAAACCAGTGCGGCAGCTGAGCCATAGGCCCACACCCATAATCAGCACCATCGCCGGAACACCCCAAACAAAATTGTTGATGGCCCCGTTGATGGCTTCAATTCTTTCAAGCATACATAACTCTCCTTACATTTGAAAATTTCAAACTTCGTTGATTATATCATATAAAATCACCTATTTGAACCGATTTTCCCTGTAGAAAATACTTTATTTGTTCATTTTGCTGTAAAATAATCTTCATTTTTGCGCCGTCTCTCTCTCGTGGACATTTGTCCTTACGACTGTCCGTCGGCCATGGATATGCAAGAGACTTTTCGTCAAAATGCAAAAAGTTTTCGTTTTTCTAGTTTTTATCGAAATTAGCAGTTGATTTTTGCAAGTTTCCTTCGTATAATGTTTACATCAATTCATTCGCTTTAGCGTGCGAAAATCCACTTGAGTAAGGGGTAAGAAAGATGAAAAACACGAAAAGATTTCTGGCTATGCTTCTGGCAATTTGCATGATGGCTTGCATGCTGGCCGGCTGTGGCGACGGTGCCGCTGCCACCTCCGCAGCAGCCTCCGGTGATGCCGCTCCCGCAGCTGCCGCCTCCGGCGACAAGGTCGTTAAGATCGGCGTTTTCGAGCCCGCCTCCGGCGACAACGGTGCCGGCGGTAAGCAGGAGACCCTGGGTATGCAGTACGCCAACAAGGAAACTCCCACCGTTGAGATCGGCGGCGAAACCTACACCGTACAGCTTGAGATCGTAGATAACCAGTCCTCCAACGAGAAGGGTCCTTCCGCTGCACAGCAGCTGG
>CAZFXB010000072.1:0-9569 GCA_964522835.1 uncultured Oscillospiraceae bacterium | reverse complement strand
GCACCGCGGCCACTTCTATCAAGATCGCAGGTGTCCAGCATGAGTTTTCCACCATCCCCGGCGTCAAGGAAGATGTCACCGAGATCGTTCTGAACGTGAAGCGCATCATTGCGAAGCTCCATTGCCAGGGCCCCAAGACTGTCTACATTGAGGCCATGGGGGAGCGTGAGGTGTGTGCAGGCGATATTAAGGCAGACGGTGAGGTTGAGATTCTGAATCCCGATCTTCACATCTGTACCCTTGGCCCTGATGCTACCTTTAACATGGAGATCACCATGAGCCATGGTCGTGGCTATGTCTCCGCAGACAAGAACAAGACCGCTCAGACCGTTATCGGTGTGATCCCCATTGACTCCATCTACACCCCTGTCTACAAGGTGAACTACACCGTAGAAAACACCCGTGTAGGCAACATGACGGACTACGACAAGCTGACCCTTGAGGTCTGGACTGACAACACCATCACCGCACGGGATGCAGTGAGCCTGGGTGCCAAGATCCTGACGGATCACCTGGTGCTCTTCACTGATCTCAGTGAGACCGTTGCCAGCAAGTCCACCGTGGTGGAGAAGCCGGAGAATGTCAAGGAAAAGGTGCTGGAGATGAGCATCGAGGAAATGGATCTGTCTGTGAGAAGCTTTAACTGCCTCAAGCGTGCCAACATCAACACTGTTGAGGATCTGATCTCTCGTTCCGGTGAGGATATGATCAAGGTGCGGAACCTGGGCAGAAAGTCTCTGGAAGAGGTTCAGAATAAGCTCGCTATGATGGGTCTGTCCCTGGCTAGCGATTCAAATTCTTCTAACAACTAAGCGTAACCTTTCGTAAAGGAGGTAATAAGAATGTTCGGAACTCGTAAACTCGGCAGAAACTCTGCTCAGCGTAAGGCGATGCTTCGCCAGCTGACCACCGATCTGCTGGAGAAGGGCCGCATCGAGACCACTGTGACTCGTGCTAAGGAAGTTCAGCCTGTCGCTGAGAAGATGATTACTCTCGGCAAGGACGGCTCCCTGGCTGCTCGTCGCAAGGCTCTGGCCTATATCACCAAGGAAGACGTTGTTACTAAGGTATTTGCGGAGTATGCTCCCAAGTACGCTGAGCGTAACGGCGGCTACACTCGTGTCATCCGTCTTGGCGCCCGCCGCGGCGACGCTGCTGAGATGGCTATCATCGAGCTGGTGTAATTTTATACAGCATTTTCCGCACCGCAGATTTCTGCGGTGCGGTTTTGTGCTTTTTGGGGGATAAAGTGTTATAGAGTTGCCATACTATCAGCGGGAGATGGTTTGATGAAAATGAACAGTATACAGTATGATGCGCTGGTAAAACGGTATTCCCCCAATTCTCATACCCTGGTGGATACGCTCAATGCATTCTGGACAGGCGGTCTGATCTGTGTCTTGGGGCAGATGATTCTAAATGGTTGGGGCATCCTGGGCCTGTCTCAGGATCTGGCTGCCACGGCCACATCCATGAGCCTGGTTCTGCTGGGAGCCATTTTAACCGGTGCCGGAATCTATGACAGAATTGCAAATGTAGCAGGTGCAGGTACCGTGGTGCCCATTACAGGGTTTGCAAATTCTATTGTTTCGCCGGCTATGGAGTTTAAAACCGAAGGGTTTGTCATGGGCATGGCGGCTAAGATGTTTACCATTGCCGGCCCGGTCATCGTGTATGGCCTCAGTGCCAGTGTGGTATACGGGGTGATCTATTGGGTGTTTACAATGTGAGAAAAAGTCTGCCTGGGGGCAGACTTTTTTGTTTGAAATACAATGGTTAAGGGGGGAATTGAGTCCAGATTTCAGAAATATACCGGATTGAAAAAGGAAATAGCACAAAGTTTTGGCTGTATCTGCTGGAAAATTGGTTGAAATATACAAAATGTATTTACAAACATGCAAGGAAGCTGTATAATAATGTCAAATACCGGATTGATTGGGGGGAAAAGCAGTGTATTTGGCACATATTCGTGAAGATGGAACGGTGCAAACTGTATCTGAGCACCTGACGGGGACGGCAAAGCTTAGTGAACATTTTGCATCCAAGTTTGGGGAGGAAAGGCGGGGTGCCTTGTTGGGAATGGCCCACGATATCGGGAAGAACTCCCTCGAATTTCAAAAACGTTTGCAAGGCGGGAAGAAGGTGGATCATGCCACAGCCGGAGCGCTGGAGTGTGCAAGGGTAAATGAGGTGTTGGCTGGTTGCTGCATCATTGGGCATCACGGCGGACTCCCGGACTACGGAAGCTGGACGGATACCGAAGGGAATGCCACTTGTATTGGTAGAATGAAAAAGGGGATGAAGGGGGGAATCCCCAAATACGAATGGAAGGGTACACTGGAATCGGGAATTCCAATGCCAAACCTGAAAGATGATTACGAGTATTCTATATGGGTCAGAATGCTGTATTCCTGCCTGGTTGATGCAGATTATCTGGATACGGAAGCCTTTATGTCGGCTGTAGTCAGACCGGGATATGATCCTCTGGCTGTTCTTCTGGAACGGTTGGAGTCATATATAGCTCCCTGGTTTCCACCGAAGAATCAACTAAATGAATATCGATGTGAGATTCTCAAGCAGTGCCTGGACTCTGCTACTTCACCAAAGGGGCTATTTTCACTGACGGTGCCCACCGGAGGAGGCAAAACCGTTTCGTCCTTGGCTTTTGCACTAAAACATGCGGTGGAGCATGGCATGGATCGTGTCATCTATGTGATTCCATATACCTCTATTATTGAGCAGAATGCAAAGGTATTTCGTAAGATTTTGGGCGAAAACAACGTGATTGAACACCATTGTAATGCCCAGTTTGACGACGAGAACAATCCTTCAGAAACAAGACACAGGCAGAAACTGGCCGGTGAAAACTGGGACGCACCTGTTATTGTGACCACAGCGGTGCAGTTTTTCGAGTCCTTGTATGCGAACCTTCCTTCGAAATGCCGAAAGCTTCATAATATTGCAAATAGTGTGATCATTTTTGACGAGGCCCAGATGATACCGGGCCAGACTTTAAAGCCCTGTGTTGGTGCGATTGCGAATCTGGTGGCTCATTTTCAAGCAACTGCGGTGCTCTGTACAGCAACACAGCCGGTGCTGCAAGATCTGGTTCAGGATTTTTGCCCTGAGCTTCAAGTGAAAGAAATCTGTCCTCAAATGGATGAAATGTTCGAAAAATTCCGGCGGGTTACATATCGTGCTGGCGGGAAAATCACGAATACGGAGCTGGCCCTGAGGCTGACGGAAGAATCCCAGGTGCTGTGCATCGTAAATACCCGGAAAATGGCCCAGAGTATTTTTGAACTGCTTCCCAAAGAGGGAAGCTACCACCTGTCCACCTTGATGTACCCCAAGCACCGGACGGAGATACTGGATGAAATCCGGGATAGGTTAAAAAACGGGCTGCCCTGCCGGGTGGTTTCTACCTCGTTGATCGAAGCGGGGGTAGATGTGGATTTCCCCACAGTGTTTCGGCAAATGACGGGACTGGATTCGCTGATACAGGCTGCTGGTCGATGTAATCGTGAGGGGAAAAGACGGGCGGAGGATAGCATTGTGAACTATTTTGAAGGAGAGGAGCCTGCACCAATGTTGCAGCGGGTCAACATTGGTGCGGCACGAGAGGTGCTGTTTAAAGACCCTGGTGTGGATCTACCTAATACCATTCAACAGTATTTTTCTGAATGGAGATCGCTGGTGGGGGACAATCTGGACAAGCATAAGGCCGTTGCACACTTGAAGGACGGAATCTCGGGGTGCAGATTGCCGTTTAAGACAGTGGCAGAAGGATTTCACATGATCGACCAAAGCACAAAAACAGTTTATATTTTGGAGGATCGGTCTAAGGAACTGTGCGATCGGCTTCGGGCTGGCGTGGCAACACGGCAGGATTATCGTCAGGCAGGACAGTTCTGTGTGAACATTTATGATCAGCACTATCAAAATCTTGTGATGGCAGGAGATGTGGTGCCCATTGATGACAACAGCGGTGTACTGGTCAATGGAAAATTGTATGATCCCCAGAAGGGATTGTCGTTGGGGCCAGAGTATGGAAAAGCATATTTTTCCTGAAAATTTAATTGAGTCCCATTATAGGGATACTATATATGGTAAATTGGAAATAAAGAATAAGGAACCACGTTTTTAGAGAAGGAGTGATATTATGTCTGTTTGCGTGGAGGTTGTGGGAGATTACGCCTGTTTCTCACGGCCGGAAATGAAGGTGGAACGGGTCAGCTATGATGTGATGACCCCATCTGCGGCACGGGGAATTCTGGATGCGATATACTGGCACCCGGGGATGCGATGGGTGATTGATCGGATTCACGTGTGCAAAGATATTCGCTTTACGAATATCCGTAGAAACGAAGTGAAAGATGTCATCAATAATCGGAATGTAAAGGCGGCAATGGAACGTGGAACAGAGGTGTATTTGGCCACCTCCGAGAGCATACAGCAAAGAGCAGCCATGGTTCTGCGAGACGTCCAATATGTCATTGAAGCTCACTTTGAGATGACAAAAGAGGCCAATGAGACAGATAATCCCGGAAAGTTCCAGGATATTATGAGGAGACGGTTGGAAAGGGGGCAGTGCTATCATCAGCCCTGCTTCGGCGTAAGAGAGTTTCCGGCCAGCTTCAGCCCATGTCGGCAGATACCGGAGTGCCCAGATTCCCTAAAGGGAGAACAGGATCTGGGGTGGATGCTGCTGGACATGGACTACAGCGACAAAGAGAATATTACACCAAGGTTCTTCCGGGCAGTCCTGCGGGACGGTGTTTTGGAAGTCCCTCGAATGGATAGCCCGGAGGTGATGGGATGATTCTGCAAGCATTGACACAGCATTTTGAGGACCTGGTGAAAAGGGGAGAAATCGCTCGACCTGGTTGGGGGCCCGCTAAAATCAGTTTTGCACTGTGTCTGGACGAAGATGGAAATCTAACTCAGGTTATACCAGTGCAGATGGAAAAAAAGGTGGGGAATAAAACGGTTGTGGCACCGCAGCAAATAGAGTTGCCTGCGGCCGTGATACGCACTGTCGGAGTGGTACCCAATTTCCTCTGGGATAACTCCAGCTATATTTTAGGGATTGATGCAAAAGGAAAGCCGGAGCGAAGTGTGCGATGCTTTGAAGCTTGTCGGGAGCTGCATCATATGCTGCTGGACGAGATCGATTCGATGACGGCCAGGGCAGTTCTCACCGTCTTTGATCACTGGGATATAAGTGCTGCCTCAAGCCATCCTGCATTGGTGGATTTGTTGCCTGAGATAATGAAAGGCGGAAACCTGATGTTTCGGGTGGATGGACAGCTCCCACAGGACGAGCATGAAATACGGGAGGTATGGGACCGGCATTATGCGAAAAGTGATGGGGATCCTACACGATGTTTGGTGACAGGTCGATATGAAGTAGCAGAACTGACCCATCCAACGATTAAGGGGGTAGCAGGTGCCCAATCCAGCGGGGCCAGTCTGGTATCCTTTAATGCACCGGCTTTCTGCTCTTATGGGAAAGAGCAGAGTCTCAATGCTCCAGTGGGAAAGTATGCTGCATTTGCTTATACGGCATCTTTAAATCATCTTCTGGCAGACCGGGAGAATGTCCATAAAATCGGAGATGCCACCGTGGTCAGTTGGGCAGAGGGAGCGGAGCCGGAATACGACAGGTTTTCAAACTTTTTCTTGTTTGGGGATGAGCCGCCGAGACAGATCACCACGAAGGACCTGCATTCCATGGTGGAAAAATTGGCTCAGGGGGATTTTGCTGACGATATTTCGTTGGATATGAGCCGCCGGTTCTATATTTTGGGTCTGGCACCCAATGCAGCCCGCCTGTCCGTTCGATTTTTCTACAACAGTACGTTTGGTGAACTGATGAAAAATGTGGCGGAACACCACCAGAGACTGGAAATCGTGGGGAGCCGTTTCCCGATTATGCCCTTGTGGGCACTGCTGAGGGAGACGGTTAACATGAATACAACAGACAAATCTCCCAGCTCTGTTATGGCAGGTGCAACTGCGAGAGCCATATTTATGGGAACCAACTACCCGGCATCCCTGTTGCAAGGAACCATGTTGCGGATTCGTGCGGAACGGGAGATCACCCCTGGCAGAGCCGCAATTATAAAAGCATACTATTTGAAGAATGAAAATGAATCTTGCCCGAAGGAGGTATTAACTGTGAGCTTGAACGAAAGCAGCACCAATGTGCCCTATACGCTGGGACGTTTGTTTGCGGTGTATGAAGCATTGCAGGAGGCAGCAAATCCGGGAATCAACGCCACCATCAAGGATAAGTATTTTAATGCAGCATCCGCAACACCGGCCATGATTTTCCCGGTTCTCGACAATTTGGCACAGAAACACTTGAGAAAGCTGACACTGGGACAGCAGATCTACTATGACAAGCAGATTGGACGGTTAAAGAATATATTAGGGGAGACAAACCCCACCCGGCTGTCTCTACCGGAGCAAGGCTCGTTCAACTTGGGATACTATCATCAGAAAGAAGCTCGTTTTACAAAGAAGGAGGAAGTTTAAATGGCAATCGAAAACCGCTATGAATTTGTAATTCTGTTCGATGTGGAGAACGGCAACCCCAATGGAGACCCCGATGCGGGGAATATGCCCCGAATTGACCCGGAAACGGGACACGGCCTGGTGACGGATGTGTGTTTGAAGCGAAAGATCCGCAACTATGTGGAAACCGTCAAGGAGGGAGAGCCGGGATACCGTATTTACATTAAAGATGGGGTTCCGCTGAACCGAAGCGATGCGGAGGCTTGTGCCCATGCGGGTGTGGATCCGGATAAACTGAAGGCGGCAAAGAAGGACAATGAAAAACTGGATTTGCTGATTCGGGACTATATGTGCTCCAACTTCTATGACATCAGAACCTTCGGTGCAGTGATGACCACCTTTGTGAAGGGGAATCTGAACTGTGGACAGGTGCGGGGGCCGGTGCAGCTGGGATTTGCAAAAAGCGTTGATCCCATTATGCCCCAGGAGGTGACCATTACCCGTGTGGCCATTACCAAAGAGTCGGATGCAGAAAAGAAAGACACAGAAATGGGCCGGAAGTATATTGTGCCCTATGGCCTCTATCGGGCAGAGGGATATGTCAGTGCCAATCTGGCCAGAAAGACTACCGGTTTTTCGGATGAGGATCTGGAACTCTTGTGGCAGGCAATCCTCAATATGTTCGAACTGGATCACGCTGCCGCACGGGGAAAGATGGCAGTGCGGGAACTGATTGTGTTCCGTCATGACAGTGAGCTGGGTAACGCTCCTGCCCATAAGCTGTTTGAATTGGTGAAGATTACACGAAAGGCGGATGCGGTGACCCCCAGAGCCTACAGTGATTATGAGGTAACTGTGGACGAGGCGGCTCTCCCCAGCGGTGTGACCTGTCAGCGGATGGGGTGATCTATCAGGAGGAGAGCTACCTCCAACTCTCCGGTCTCCAGCACTTTTCCTTTTGCCGCAGGCAATGGGCTCTGATTCATCTGGAGCAGCAGTGGAAAGAGAATCTGCTGACCACCCAGGGGCACATCCTCCACGAGAGGGCCCATGACAGCGAAAGCCGGGAGCTCCGTGGAGATGTGCTTATCACCCGGGGAATGCAGATCCATTCGCCAACACTGGGGGTGAGCGGAGCCTGCGATGTGGTGGAATTTCGGCGGACAGACAAGGGAATTTCACTCAGCGGCCTGGAGGGGCAGTGGCAGCCCTATCCGGTGGAATACAAGCGGGGAGCCCCTAAAACCACCGATGCGGACCGACTGCAGCTGTGTGGACAGGGAATGTGTCTGGAGGAGATGCTGTGCTGCGACATTCCAGAAGGGGCACTGTTCTACGGGGAGACCCGCCGCCGGGAGATCGTCGAATTTACAGCGGAACTCCGGGAGCAGGTGCGTACATATCTTGATGAGATGCACGCACTGTACCGGCGGAATTATACCCCGAAGGTCAAGCCCTCGAAGAGCTGCAACAGCTGCTCTCTGCGGGAGGTGTGTCTGCCGAAGCTGTGTCGGAATCGAAGCGTTAAGGATTATCTTCAAGCCAGATTGGGGGACGAAATATGAGACATTTGCTCAATACCCTTTTCGTTACATCCGAGGATGCCTGGCTCAGTTTGGATGGGGAAAATGTGGTGGTGAATCGGGACAAAACTGCCGTGGCCCGATTCCCACTGCACAATTTGCAGATGATAATCAGCTTTTCCTATGCGGGAGCATCGACCGCACTGATGGGTGCCTGTGCCCAGCGGGGTGTGGGGCTGACTTTTTGTACCCCCAGAGGAAAGTTTCTGGCTCGAACCTGCGGCATCAGCCAGGGAAATGTGCTTCTTCGCCGCACCCAATACCGTGCCGCCGATGATCCGGTGGAAAGCTGCCGAATTGCCCGGAGTATGATCTTTGGGAAGGTTTATAATTCCCGCTGGAGCATCGAACGAACCCGTCGGGATCATAAAATGCGGATCGAACAGGAGAAATTCGGGGCAGTTTCTGAGAACTTAAAAGCACTTTTGCCGCAAATTTTGGAGGCGGAAAACAGCGAAAGTCTGCGAGGACTGGAGGGGGCTGGGGCAACCGAATATTTTCGGCTTCTGGATGATATGATTCTGCGGCAGAAAGAGGAGTTTTATTTCCATGGGCGAAATCGTCGGCCTCCCCTGGATAATGTAAATGCCATGCTGTCCTTTGCCTACAGTCTGCTTGCAAATGATTGTGCATCTGCGCTGGAAAGTGTGGGGCTGGATGCCTATGTGGGATTCCTTCATCGGGATCGTCCCGGCCGAACCTCGCTGGCTCTGGATTTGATGGAGGAGCTGCGGCCCTGCATGGCAGACCGTTTTGTGCTGACGGTTATCAATAATCGCATTTTGGCACCGGAGGACTTTCGTCAGGAGGAAAGCGGCGCTGTACGAATGACAGACAAGGGCAGGCAGAAGTTTTTAAAACAGTGGCAGCTGAAAAAACAGGATACCATCACCCATCCTTACCTGGAGGAGAAAATTCCGTGGGGCCTCGTCCCCTATGTCCAGTCCCTGTTGCTGGCCCGATATCTGCGGGGTGATATGGATGCATACCCGCCGTTTCTGTGGAAGTGAGGAAATTACATGATGGTTTTGATAACCTACGATGTAAATACGGAAGATGCCCAGGGCCGTCGTCGGCTCCGCCAAATTGCAAAACAGTGTGTGAATTACGGCCAGCGTGTCCAGAATTCGGTGTTTGAATGCGTTCTGGATGCAGCTCAGTGTCAGGCGTTGCAGCATAAATTGGTGAAAATTATGGACGAAAAAAAGGATAGTCTGCGATTTTACTATCTGGGCAATCATTACCAAACCAAGATCGAACACTTTGGTGCGAAGGAAACCTATGAGGCAGAAGGGGTGCTGATGATCTAGTGCGAAGGCGCAGCGTCCATAGAACCATGGCTAGGTTCGCACCAGAAAAATGGGGAAAACTGTAAAAGAGAGCGAGGGGCAAGACCGAATTCTCGGCCATGCTTTTAGCTTACAGTTCCCAAATTATTAATTGTGCATAACGTGTATATGTTTTTTT
>CAZFXB010000071.1:4737-9633 GCA_964522835.1 uncultured Oscillospiraceae bacterium | reverse complement strand
ATCATAGGGCACCAGGGCCACCTCGCCCAGATAGGAGGCACCCTCGTCCAGGGTGGTGGCGTTTTTTAGCAGCTCCTCCCCTTCCTCTGCATGGACGGCGACGATTTTGCCATCCTGAAAATCCATATAGAAATTCTTCACCAGATTGCCGTTCAAAGCCAGGGGCAGGGTGGCATAGACCCGGCCATTGACACCGTCCCGCTGGGGGGCGGTAAAAATCTCCTCCGTGGGAATATTGGCCACAAAGGTAACGCCCTGCTGGTCATCCTCAGATCCACCGGACCAGATGTGGTTCTCCGGCAGGCGAATGGTAAGATCCGTACCCAGAGAGTTGGTATAGTGGAGAGATTCAAAATTATAATCATTGAGCTTGCGGCAGCGGTCCTTGATGGCGGCACAATGCTGCTGCCAACGCTCCACGGCCTTGCCGTCCCCCTGAATCCGGCACACGGCAAAAATGGCCTCCCACAGGGCATCCACGGCGGCATCCGTCTCCAGCTCCGGGAACACTTTCTTTGCCCAGCCCGGAGTGGCATAGGCGGCCACGCACCACTGGAAGGCATCGGAGGTGAGGGCATCGAAATACTCCCGGGTGTGGCTGCCGCTGGTGCTCTGCCAGGCACGAATCCGGGCAGGGTCTACCCCCTTGAGCGCCTCCGGGTCGCTGCCGGTAATGCTCATTCTGGGGCAGCCGTTCTCCAGGAAATAGTCAAACTTTTTCTGCATATAGTCTGGGAACTCCGAAAAAACGGCCTCATGGGCATGGAGATACTTCTGGCGGGAAACCGCATCATCGCTCCACTCCACCAGCACATCCCGGGCACCGGCCTTATAGGCCTCCTCCACACACTTCCGAACCAGGGGTGCCGCCTCCACATCGCCCCGGATGTTGGGGGTCTGACCGGGCTGAAGATTCAGCCCCACCCGCACCAGCAGGCTGGCATATTCCTGAAGCTTGGCATCAAAATTCGCTACCATAACAATACCTCTTTCTGTTGTTTTTTCTGATTATACCACGGTTCCGGCGAAAATACAATCTGGCCAGTTTATTCTTGCTTCTGTATACGAAAAATGGTATCATATAGTAAAATTGTGCCGGGGTGTCCCGGCGAGGAGGAAAGAAGATGTCAAAAAATATGACCCAGGGCTCTCCCTGGAAACACATTTTGCTGTTTTCCCTGCCGATTTTAGCGGGAATGATGCTCCAGCTGTTCTATACCACCGTGGACTCCATTGTGGTTGGCAACTTCGTGGGAGAAAATGCACTGGGTGCCATGAACACATCCGTCACCTACGCAAACTGGCTCCTGGCCATCTCCACCGGCTTGTCCACCGGTTCCGGCATTGTGATTGCCCAGTTTTTTGGCGGCGGCAAGGAGCAGGATATGCGCCGCTGCGTGTCCTCTATGCTGCTTTTGATGACCGGTTTGGGTCTGGTCATTATGGTGGTGGGCCTTGTAACCTCTGACCTGGTTCTGCGAAACGTGCTCAATGTTCCGGAGGAGAACTTCCACTACGCCAGCGCCTATATGCAGGTCTACTTCCTGGGCATGGTATTCCAGTTTGCTTACAACGCCTTCGCTGCCGCCCTTCGCAGTGTGGGCGATTCCGGCGCAACCATGAAGTTCCTGCTGGTCAGCTCCGTAGCCAATATTTTCTTCGATCTGCTGTTTGTGGTAGCCTTCAACTGGGGCGTAGAGGGTGCGGCCCTTGGCACCGTACTGGCCCAGGGTCTGTCTGTACTGTGCTCCATTGTATACATCAAAAAGAAGCAGCCCCTGCTGTGGATTCCCCGGAAAGAGATGAAGTTTCACGGCGACATGGGCAAAATGATTTTGAAGCTGGGTGTACCGGTAATGATCCAGACCGTCATCTCCAGCTCCGGTCAGATTGCCATTCAGCGGCTCATCAATGGCTTCGGTCCCTCCACCATGGCCGCCGTGGCCGCCGGAGGCAAGATTGAAAGCTACGCTCTCATGCCCAACATGGCATTCTCCAACGGCATGGCCACCTATGCCGGCCAGAACGCCGGTGCAGGAGACATGAAACGGGTCTGGAAGGGCTACAAGGCCTGCCTTCTGATGAGCGGTGCCTTCTGCCTCACCATGAGTCTGATTATCTTTATTTTCGCCGGGCCTCTGGTGGGTCTCTTCGGCTGTGGCCCCGAGTCCGTTGCCTTCGGCATCCGGTATCTCCGATTTATGGCCTGTGTGCTGATTTTGATGATGCTGCTGTTTGTATCCCGTGGTATGCTCCAGGGTGTGGGTGATGTAAGCATCTGTACAGTCATCACCTTCGTAACCCTGGCCATCCGGATCATCTTCGCCTACTCCACCGTTGGCATTCTCGGTGCCCCTGTCATCTACATCTGCATGGGCCTGGACTTTGTGATTGGCGCAGGGTTCTATGTAATCCGTCTGGCCTCCGGCAAGTGGAAGAAGAAGGTCATTACAAAGCAGGAGGAAGCCGCTTAACCCTATCCAAAAAAGCTCGCAGCACAGGTACATTTCCGTACCCAGCTGCGAGCTGTTTTTATTCCGACTGAATTACCCCTTTGCCAGCAGCTCCTCCTGGGTAAAGCCCCGGTTTTCGCACCAAATGCGAATGGCATTGTCAATCAGCTCTACACTGCCCTCCACGCCATAAAGGGCCGTGTCCACTGCCAGATTATAATACTTGGTATTGCCCCATTCCCGGTGTGCAAACTGCTGGTAGTGCCGGGCTCTGCCCGTATCCGTCCGCTCCATGTCCTGGTAGGCCTGCTGTAGGGATATTCCCTGGGTATCCGCAATTCTTTGGGCCCGATAATCCGAAGGTGCGTGAATAAAGATACGGAAGCTGTTGGGATCCTTGTAGAGGATATAGTCAGAACAGCGGCCCATAATCACACAGCTTTCGTCCGAAGCAGCGATTCGCCGGAGAATCCGGGTCTGGGCAGCAAAGAGCTTTTCCATGGGTGGAAGATCCTCGTTGTGCCAAATATCTGATAAAACACATTGGCAAGACAGGTCACAGGGCTGACACCCAGCGCAGACTTTACCGAAAACACCACACCGATGGCCATAATAAACAGGCCAAGAACATATACGAAGGCCCGTTTACTCCATAAAATCAAGGTTTTCTGATTCACAAAAACATCCCTTCTCACAGATTCTATCTATGATTCATTGTCTCAAAAACCCATCAAATTGTCAAACAGGATTTCATTGTAGCAAATGGAGCAAACGGTTGTAATTGGCCCGACGGCAGCCATGATTTATGAGAAAAAATACAGCAATTCTCTCTGGACAGCCCCGTTCTTTCATAGAAACGCTCTTGATTCCCAACTGTTTTTTCAGTATGATATAGAAAAAACTACAAAGGAGTATCCCTATGAAAGCAGTTGTTCTCCATTCCCACGGTGGCCCCGATGTGCTGGAACTGATTGAAAAAGAGATTCCCCAGCCTGCTGCTGGAGAAATCCTGATTAAAATGAAAAACGCAGGCATCTCCCGGCCTGATAAACTGATGCGTTCCGGTGCTTATCCCTGGACAAATCACATTCTCCCCTTCTATCCCGGCCTTTACGGCGCAGGTACAGTGGCCGCCTTGGGCGAGGGTGTCACCGATTACTCCCTGGGCCAGAGCGTCTATGTGGAACACCCCATCGCTTGCGGCTGCTACGCTCAGTACAAGATAGCTCCTGTTCAGTATGTCACCCCCATCCCCGAGGGGACAGATCCCAGCCTGGCCTCCATTGCCACCAGCAGCCTGATTGTCTGGGGTATGCTGACGGAATGCTTTCCCCATGCCCAGGGAAAAACCCTGTACATTCAGGGCGCTGCCGGTTCTATCGGCACTGCCGTGTGTCAAATTGCCCCCCTGCTGGGGATCCGGGTCATCGCCTCTGCCAGCACCGAGGAAAAATGCAGCTACCTTCGCTCCATCGGGAACGCAGATGTGTTCTGCTATACCACAGAGGATGTGAAGGAAACTGTGCTCCATCTCACCGACGGAAAGGGTGCGGATATCATCATGGATCAGTCCATTGGAGACGGCCTGATTCCGGAGCTGGACTATCTCTGCGATATGGGCACTGTCCTGATGTACAACAACACCAAGGGCTCTCCCTCCGGTGATCTCATTGCCGAGATGGTCAAGCGGTTCGGGCGCTGCCCCGCCATCCGGGCCTTCTCCTTCCATTATTTCGACGACAAGCCAGAACTGCTGAAGCAAAAAAAGCAGGAAATGTTCTCCTTGCTCCAGCAGGGAAAGATCCGGCCCCATATTGGTGCCACCTTCTCTCTGGAGGATGTACAGGAAGCCCATGCACTGCTGGATTCCGGCAATTTCTTTGGTAGCATTGTCCTGACCTGCAACTAAACCTGAACGCCCCCAACCATTCCACGGACGAATGTTTGGGGGCGTTTCCTACGTATAAGAAAAGGCACAAATTGATTCCAAACAGCACAATTTCTGCTATTGACCAATGGAGCCCTAATTGTTAAGATATCATAAGATAAAGCGTCAAGAACGTGAAGGAAAGGATGTATCTTATGAGCTCCCATTACAAGCATCTTCTCTCTCCCATTGAGGTGGGCGATGTTCTCTTTAAGAACCGTATGACTGCCGCCGCAGCCACCCCTCACTTCATTCAGGGCACAGAACCCTATCCCACAGACAAGTGGATCACCATGCTGGCAAACCGGGCCAAGGACGGTGCCGCAGCGGTTAATATCAATCATCTGGAGACCGGCTCCGCCCAGGAATCCGACCCGGATTTCCCGCCAGATCACTTCTCTATTATGGATTTCCGGAAAACGACCACCCAGAACTATCTATGTCAGGCCATTGATGCCATCCGGTACTATGGCTCCATTGCCCAGTACCCTCTGGGCATGAATATGCTGGATGAAA
>CAZFXB010000071.1:2489-4637 GCA_964522835.1 uncultured Oscillospiraceae bacterium | reverse complement strand
TCACAGGCTTCCGGCTCTAACAAAGAATTCTGCGTTGCCATGGCCGATGCCCTCAAGTCCACACTGGGAAAGGATTACCCCATTGAGTTTTACATCGACGGCATTGAAGCCGGAAACTCTGTCCAGAAGAATATAGAACTGGCCCGGGCACTGGAGGGAAAAATCGACGTGCTGGCAGTCCGCTATGGCATTCAGGATCATCAGCACCCCACTGGTTTCACCTCTACCAGAAACAATCCCTCTCCCTGCGTAGATCTGGCCGCAGCCCTTACCCAGGACATTCACATGCGTGGGGGCAAGCTTCTGGTTGGCGTTTCCGCCGGTCTCCACAATCCTGATTATTGTGAAAGCCTGATTCGGGACGAGAAAACCGACCTGATTATCATGGCTCGCAGCTTTATCTGCGAACCGGACTATGCCAAGAAGCTCTACGAAGGCCGTCCCGAGGATATCGTGCCCTGTGCCCGGTGCAACAAGTGTCACGTTCCCAACGGCTCCGACTCCTTCCGTGCCTTCTGCACTGTCAACCCCCGACTTGGCATGGAAGAAAAGATCGACCGGATGGTGGAGCCCGTCACCCGAAAAAAGAAGGTGGGCATTGTCGGCGGCGGCCCCGGCGGCCTGTATGCAGCCATGACCGCAGCTCAGCGAGGCCATGATGTAACCCTGTATGAAAAGGAAGAAACCCTGGGCGGTCAGCTTTCTCACACGGATTTTGTCTCCTTCAAGTGGCCTCTGGCAGACTTCAAGAACTATCTCATCAACCAGTGCAAAAAGCATGGCGTTAAGCTGGTCACCGGAACTCGGGCGACCCGGGAAATGCTGGAGCAGGCCGGTTTTGACGAGGTGATTGTGGCTGTAGGTGCCATCTTTGAGAAGGCAAACATCCCCGGTGCAGATGGAGACAACGTACACCTGGCCATTGATGTCTACGGCAAGGAGGCACAGCTGCCCAAGCGGATCGCTGTCATCGGCGGTGCCGAAACCGGCGTAGAGACTGGCATGTATCTGGCCGAAAACGGCCATGAAGTCACCGTCATGTGCCGGAGCCAGGCACTGGCCACCGATGCCGCCCACGCCCATTACCACGATATGCTGGAGGCTGCTTGGAAAGAGCTTTCTTCCTTCCACGAGTGCTGCGGTGTCAAGGAGTATGTGTCTATTGACGAAACCGGTGTTACATATATAGATGCCATGGGACAAACCCGGAAGCTCAACTGTGATGCGGTTGTTATGGCCACCGGTGCAAAGGCCAACAAAAAGGAAGCTGCCTCCCTCTACGGAGCCGCCCCCAGAACCCAATACATTGGCGACTGCCGCCAGGTGGGCAATGTCCACTTTGCCGTTCAGGCTGGCTACGGCGCCGCAAACCAGATCTAAGTAATTGCCCAGCCCCCAGGAATGTGGATTCCGGGGGCTGGCTTTTTATTGCAAAATCACCTGCCCGCCTGGTTGACAAGTGTTCTCGAATATGATAAAAACATAAGTAGAATCCTTAACAAACCTGGAGAAAGGCAACATGAAAAAACGAACAAAAATCATTCTGACTGTAACCGGCACAGTTCTGACCGTTGTGCTCCTGCTGCTCCTGTTTCTCTCACAGAAGCTGGAACAGCCCAATCCAGTTGCAGACTATAACCGCAGAATTGAAATCTGGGGCACAGAAGTGGCCGGGAACTCCACAGAGAGCAAGCTCCAGCACATGAATATCAACCAGGATGAAGGGCTGCTGCTGGAGACCATCCCCTTTTTAGAGGCCATCGTGGGAACAGAATACGTGGATCAGGAGGAAACCATTGACACCTACACCTACCTCTATGAGATCCAGCGGGGCCATGAGAAAACCACATACGAAGATTGCCCCTACCTGATTCCTTATTTGGTGAAGGGGGCCACCAGTGCCGTCATTGTGATCCCTGGCGGAGGCTATGGCTACAAAAGCATCGACGGGGGACGGAACCACGAGGGAAAAAGCGTAGCACAAACGCTGAACCAGGCCGGGATCAATGCATTCGTTCTCTGGTATCGCTCCAACCCATACGAATATCCCATTCCCCAGCTGGATGTACAGCGGGCTGTCCGATATCTCCGGTACCATGCCCAGGATTACGGTCTCGATCCCCAGAAAATCGGCCTCATTGGCTACAG
>CAZFXB010000071.1:0-2389 GCA_964522835.1 uncultured Oscillospiraceae bacterium | reverse complement strand
ACCATGCCCAGGATTACGGTCTCGATCCCCAGAAAATCGGCCTCATTGGCTACAGTGCCGGAGGCTATCAGGTGGGCAGCTACATCAATTTGATTCAGGGCAATGACCTGTTCCCAGAGGATTACACCCCGGACGAAATCGACGCTGTAGACGACAGTGTGCAGGCCGCCGCCATGATCTACCCCGCCCTCACCTACCGGTACAACGTGCCCATGCTCTTTGCCTCCTTTGATGCAGAGCTGGTGCGGGATCCGGAAAGCCGGGAAGCTCTGCTGGAAATGACGGATCTTCCCGCCCACATCGCCTCCCAATCGGTTCCCCAGTTCATCTGCTACGGCACAAGAGATCATCTGGTGGCCCCGGAAAGCGTTCTTGGCTACGCCACCGCCGCCCAGAGTGCGGGATGTCAGGTCACCCTGATCGCCGCCGAAGGCCAGGAGCACGGATTCAAACAGGAATACTATATGGCAGAATATCTGGCGTTTTTACAGGATTGTTTTCAGCTTGATTCGTAGCGTCATCTGACTGAGCGGAGCTATTCTCCCCTCTCCCCGAAGGGGCGAGGCAAGGGTGCTCCCACACCAGCACAATATACGAAAATCCCCGGGAGGATCGCCTCCCGGGGATTGCTGTTTTATTTCGTATTGTGATATCTGTACAGGAATGTCATGCCCTGAGCACGGGTACAGGTATCCTTGGGGGCAAAGTGGGTGCTGTCTGCACCGTTGGTAATGCCTTTCTCCACCGCCCAAAGGACTGCATTGTAGTAGGAGGAGCCTTCCACAATATCCTCAAAACTGTGCTGCTGGCTGGAGGGTTCCGGCTTTCCAGCGGCACGCCACAGGAAGGTGACGATTTGGGCACGGGTACAGGGCTCCTTGGGGCCAAAGTGGGTGTCGTCCACACCATTGGTAATGCCCATTTCTACTGCCCACAGGACTGCCTTGTAGTAGGAAGAATTCTCTACAAGATCCACAAAATTGTGCTCTGTGGTGGTAGGTTCAGGTTCCCCGGCGTACCGCCACAGGAAGGTAACGATCTGGGCACGGGTACAATCTTCCTCGGGAGAAAAATTGGTCTCATAGGTACCCTTGGTGATCCCCTTGTCTGCCGCCCAGAGGACTGCATCGTAGTAAAAGGAGGGGTTGACAAGGTCGGTGAAGGGGTTGGACAACTTTGCGATTTCTTCCGTCTTGGCTTTACCGCAGGTCTTGCAGGTGTAGGTTTTCACGCCGGTTTCGCTGCCTGTGGGAGCCTTAGTCACTTTTCCCTTGTCCCAACTGTGGCCTATTGCATCGGTGTAGGTATCCTTGTAGCTATCGCCACAGTTTTTGCAGGTGTGAAGGATATAACCCTTTTCTGTACAGGTGGGCTTTACCACCTTGGATTCATAGTCATGACCGGTGGCAGATATCTTTTCGGTCTTGGTTTCTCCGCAGGCACAGCTATAGGTCTTTACGTCTGTGGTACAGGTGGCTGCCTTCGTCACCTTGCCGGAATCCCAGCTGTGGCCAGTGGCAGCGATTTCTCTGGTATCGATAACCGTTTTACACTTGTCGCAGATTGCAGTCTCCGATCCCTTTTCTGTGCAGGTGGCTGCCTTTGTCTCAGTGTACTTGGTAAAGGTATGCTTGCCATTGCAGGGATCTGTCACAGTCTGAATCTCGTAGAGGGAGAAATGATTGGTTTCAAAGGTAATCAGGCCTGTTTCCTCATCATACCGGGCATTCATCCGGGTCTGGTTTCCTTCGTCATCCACATAATACACCTGAATAGACTTTCCTGCGGGGACTTCATAGGGAATGGTCACGGTAACCGTTCCGTTGGTCGCAGCAGTTGCATCCGGCAGAACAGGATTGCCCTCACTGTCCACCAGCGTCAGTTCAACTTTCAATACACCGGATTCCGTTTCCTCTACGCTAACAGACAGGGTAACGTTCTTTCCGGTATCATTGATGGTATCCAGCGCAGTGCTGTCAAAGGCCACATCTGCCACGTCAGTGGAAATGGTGACACAGGAAACCTGATTGTCCACCAGACTCTCCACAGAACTGCCGCCAATGGATACGGTTACATCGGTCACATTTGTCTCGTCAGAGGTGGCATCAATGGTCACCCCATTCTTTGTGGAGGTTACGGTTTCGTCACTGTCTTTTTGGTCGTAGGTGCCGCTGATCACAGCGTAAACGCCGCCGTTGGGATCCACCGAGATATTATCTGCCTTCAGGGATACTGATTCAACCTGAAGCAGCACATCCTTGCTGGCATCGATGCCGTGGCGGCAGACCAGGAACTGGAACTGATATGTCTTTCCTGCCTCCAGGTTGAACCGATCCCACATCTGGATGTCCGCTGCATTCTGTTGCTTCACAATATGGCCGCCAGTGAC